>JBHHVG010000007.1:0-18457 GCA_046754165.1 Myxococcota bacterium | reverse complement strand
AGGCTCTCGCGGCCCGCCGGGCGGCGCGCGAGGCCGAGCAATCTCGGGACGGGGCGGAGGACGAGGCGACCGGTAAGGCGACCGGCAAGGCGATCGGCAAGACGACCGAGAAGCTGCCCTCCCTGCCCACGGGCATCGCCGCCGTCGACCTCCTGCTGGGCGGGGGCATCCCGGGCGGGCGCCTGAGCGAGTTCGCCGGCCCGCTGTCCTCCGGGCGCACCTCGCTGGCCCTGGCCCTGCTGGCCCGGGCCACCCGGGCCGGCGGCATCACCACCGTCGTCGATGCCACGGACACCTTCGACCCGCCCTCGGCCGAGCGCGCGGGCGTCGATCTCCAGCGGGTGCTGTGGGTGCGGGCGCCCCGGCCCCGGGAGGCCCTGCGCAGTGCCGAGAGCATCCTGAACGCCCGCGGCTTCAACCTGGTGCTGCTCGACCTCGCGCTGGCGGATCTGCGCATCGCACCGGCGACGGGGACGCGGCTGGCCCGCCTGACGGCGGGGACCGGCACGCCCCTCGTCGCGCTCAGCCTCGCGCGCTGTCTGGGAACCGCCGCGGAGGTCGCCATCGAGCTCAAGACCACCCGGGCGAGCTTCACCGGCCACCCGGCCCTGCTCGAGGAGCTGGAGATCGAGGTGGCCGTGGTCCGCCACCGCACCGCCACCGGAGGGCGCACGACCTCGGTGCGCCTCCACACCACCCGGGCCGCGTGAGCCCGCGTGCGCACCGCATGCCTGCTCGTGCCCGACCTGCCGTTGGCGGCGGAGCTGCGGGCCCACCCGGAGCTCGCCGGGCGCGCCGTCGCCGTGGCCTCGGGCCCCGGTCCCCGGGCCGAGATCGTCGCCGCCGCCCCGGAGGCCCTGCGCCTGGGCGTGCTCCCCCGCAGCACTGTCGCCCAGGCCCGCGCCGTCTGCGGAAGTCTGTGCGTGCGCGTCGCCTCCCCCGCCCTCGAAGGCGCAGCCCGCGCCGCCCTGCTCGACGCCGCCCTCTCCTGCTCGCCCCGGGCCGCTCTGGCGCCCCAGGCCTCCGGCGCCTACGCAGGTGAGGCCGCCACCTACCTCGACGCCTCGGGGATCGCGGCACTCTTCCCCTCGGAGGCGGGTTTCGCCGCGACCCTCACCGCCCGCGCCAAGCGGCTGGGGCTTCCCGCCGGAGCCGCCATCGCCTCCTCACGCCACGTCGCCCACATCGCCGCCCGCAAGCTCACCGGCAACGGCGACACCCGCGTGCTGCCGCCGGGCAGCGAGACCGCCTACCTGGCGCGGGAGCCCCTCGACCTGCTCGACCTCGACGACGCCCTGGCCGAGCGCCTCACCTCGTTCGGGCTGCACACGGTGGGCGACCTGCTGGCCCTTCCCAAGCGCGCCCTCGGAACGCGACTGGGCCCGGAGGTGCTCGAGCTGATCGCCCGCGCGCGGGGGGAGGAGTGCGAGCTGCCCCTGTCCGCCCCCGACACCGGCGCCATCGCCGAGGCCATCGACCTCGAGTTTCCCATCGATCGCCTGGAGCCCCTGCGCTTCGCGTTGCAGGGGATGCTGTCGCGCCTGCTGGCGCGACTGGAAGCACGCTGTCTGGCCTGCGGCGATCTCACCCTCACTCTCGCCCTGGCCGGGGGCGGGCGCGACGCACTGCGCATCGGGACCGCCGCACCCACCCTCGACCTGCGGGTGCTGATGCGCCTGCTCGCCCAGGCCCTGGAGGCCCGGCCCCCGGACGCTCCGGTGGAGGGCGTCGCGCTGGAGACCGAGGGCTGCGCCTTGCGGGGCGACCAGCTCGACCTCTTCCGGCCAGCGGGCCCCGCCCCCGCCGCGCTCGGACGCACCCTGGCGGAGCTCGAGGCCCTGTGCGGAAGCGGGCGGATCGGCGCGCCCGAGGTGGCCGACGACCACCGCCCGGACGCCTTCGGCCAGGGTCGCTTCGCACCGGCCTCCCCGCGCGCAACGCCCGGGAACGCGGACGATGGAGCGCGCCCCGCCCTGGCCGTGCGCGCCCTGCGCCCCCCCGTCCCCGCCCGGGTCCAGATCCACCGGGGCCGTCTCGACTCGGTCCGCAGCGCCGCCGCCAACGGACGCGTGGTGCGGTGCGCCGGTCCCTGGCGGGTCACTGGCGGGTGGTGGTCGCCCCAACAGCGTTTTGCCTACGACTACTTCGACGTCCAGACCAGCGACGGAACCGTGGTGCGGCTGCGCCTCGATCACGTGCGAAAGATCTGGGAGATCGACGCGGTCTATGACTGACAGATCCACTACATTCCGGCCGCACCACCCCCCACTGCTCCCGCCGATCAAGGACGCCCGATGCCCGAACTGCGCCGATTCAAGACCCAACCCGACCACCGCTTCGCGTTTCTCCAGGGCTTCCTCGCACGCCCGAGGGAAGTCGGCTCGATCATCCCCAGCTCGCGCTTCCTCGAGCGGCGCATCGTGAAGACCGCCGCGGTCACGAACGCGCGCGTGCTGGTCGAGCTCGGGCCCGGGACCGGCGGCACCACCCGCGCGCTGCTGCGCGCCATGCGCCCGGACGCCCACCTGCTCGCCATCGAAGTGAACCCGCGCTTCGTGGAGCTGCTCGGCGAGATCGACGACCCGCGCCTGATCGTGCACCACGGCAGCGCCGCCGACATCAGCGCCGCCCTCGACCGCTACGAGCTGACGACGCCGGACGTGATCCTCTCTGGCATCCCGTTCTCCACCATCGAACGGCGGACGGGCCGAGACATCCTGCGCTCGGTCCACGATTCGCTTCACCCCGGCGGGCTGTTCGTCGCCTACCAGCTGCGCGACCGGGTCGGCAGCCTGGGCCGTGAGGTCTTCGGCCCGGCACGCGTGCAGACCGAGCTCTTCAACGTGCCGCCCATGCGCGTGTACCGCTGGGAGAAGGTCGCCAGCTGAGCGCGCGCCGTCGCAGGCGCGCAGCGCGGCCCGCGGCGGCTGGAACTGCCTTCAAGGCAACTCCTCTCCCCGCTTGATCTGCTGCGACAGGCTGGCGCGAAAGGTGTCCGCCGGTCCGCCCCGCAGGACGGCGCGGGTGCCGAAGCGGCGCGTCAGCTCGTCGAGGGCGCGGTTGATGCGTCGGCGGCGCGCGGCGGGCCCGCTCTCTGCAAAGAGCCCGAGCTGCTCTGCGTGTCCGTCCACCAGGTTGGTGGCGCCGACGCCGATCAGGCGTACCGGCTCGCGCAGATCGGCGCGGTCGAGCTGCTCGAAGGCGGCCCGGGCGACGGCGTCCCCGTCGTCGGTGGCTTCGTTCAGTGTGACGCGCCGCGTGATCACCGGATAGCCGCGCGGACCCGGCGCCCGGCGCCGCGCCAGCTTGAGCTTGAGCACCACCGTGCGCGCACGCAGGCCGTCGCTGCGCAGGCGGCGGCTCACCGCCTCGGCGTGCGCGATGATGGTCGACCGCAACACCGCCCGGTCGCTGACGTCACCGCCGAAGGTGTTCTCTTCGCTGTAGCTGACGGGCTCTCGGTAGGGCTCGACCTCGCCCACCTCATCGCCCCGGGACAGGGCCGCCACCTTCACGCCCCAGGATCCGAGCAGCGACTCCAGCTGCTCCGGTTCGGCCCCGGCGAGGTCACCCACCGTGCGAAAGCCGGCACTCTCGAGTCGACCGGCGGTGACCGGACCGACTCCCCAGAGGCGTCCAACCGGAAGCGGGTCGAGGAACTCCCGCACTCCCTCGCGCTTCACCTCGAGCAGGCCGTCGGGCTTCGACAGATCGCTGGCAATCTTCGCAACCATCTTCACCGGGGCGATGCCCACGGATACCACCAGCTCGGTCGCGACGCGCACCTCCCGCTTCAAGCGCCGGCCGAGATCGGACGGCGGGCCGAAGAGCCGCTCGGTGCCGCTGATGTCGAGGAAGGCCTCGTCCAGGGATAGCCCCTGGACGACCGGCGTGAAGCGCCCGAAGACCTCGAAGATGCGCTTCGACTCGCGGGCGTAGCGCTGCATCGAGCCGCGCACGAACACGCCGTCCGGGCAGCGCCGCCGCGCTTCGAAGGTCGGCATGGCGGATCGGACGCCGAAGGCGCGCGCCTCGTAGCTGGCTGCCGAGACCACACCCCGGCTCCCGGTGCCCCCCACGATGACGGGCTGGCCGCGCAGCTCCGGGTGATCGCGCTGCTCGACCGAGGCGTAGAAGGCGTCCATGTCGGCGTGCAGGACGACCCGGGTGGGTCGCGCCGCGCTTCCGGACGACTCGGCGGATGCGGAGATCATCGTGGGGACGAGTGTACCGCGGTATGCTCGGCCGCCGGCGCGAGACGGGAGGAAGACATGAGCACAGCGACCGGGGACGCGTCCCTCGCGGGCGGGGTCCACTGGGATCTCGTCGATCTGTACGCGGATCCCGACGACCCGCGAATCGACGGCGACCTCGACGGCGCCCTCGAGGCCGCGCAGGAATTTGCCGGGCGCTATCGGGAACGCGTGGGGAAGCTCGACGCCGCGGAGCTGGCCCTGGCGGTCGACGAGCTCGAGCGCCTGAACGAAGCGGTCTCGCGGGCCGGCGTCTACGCGGGGCTGCTCTTCGCCGAGGACACCGCCTCTCCACGCCACGGAGCGCTGATGCAGCACGTGCAGGAGCGCTGCTCGGAGATCAAGAACACGCTGGTCTTCTTCGAGCTCGAATGGGTCGCCGCGGACGACGAAGCCGCCGACGCGATGCTCGCCGACCCGGCGCTGGCCAGGCGCCGCCACCTGCTCCGGTCGATGCGCCGCTACCGACCCCACGTCCTCAGCGAGCCGGAGGAGCGGATCCTCGAGGAGACCGCCAACACCGGCAGCCGCGCCTTCGGCCGGCTGTTCGACGAGCTCACGGGTGCGATGCGCTTCCGGGTCGAGGGCGAGCAAGAGGATCTCGGCGAGGAGGAGGTGCTCGCGCGACTCTACGACGCGAACCGCGACCGCCGTCGGGAGGCCGCGAAGGCCCTGACCCACGGGCTCCGGGAGAATGCCCGGCCGCTCGCCTTCATCTTCAACACCCTCGTCCAGGACAAGGCCGTCGGCGACCGTCTGCGTTCGTTTCCGCGGGCCATCGACTCCCGCAACCTCGCCAACGAGATCGACGGCGACAGCGTCGATTCGCTGCGCGCGGCCTGCGTCGCCCGCTACCCGTTGGTGGCGCGCTACTACAAGCTGAAGGCGCGGCTGCTCGGCCTCGATCAGCTCGCGGACTACGACCGCTACGCCCCGGTCTCCTCCGCCACCGCCAGCCGCAGCTTCGAGGAGGCCAAGCGCATCGTGCTGGCGGCCTACGGCGACTTCGCGCCGGAGATGGCCGACATCGCCCGGCGCTTCTTCGACGAGCGCTGGATCGACGCCGAGCCCCGACCGGGGAAGCGCAGCGGCGCCTTCTGTGCCTCCACCCTGCCCTCGCTTCACCCCTACGTGCTGCTCAACTACACCGGCAACCTGCGCGACGTCATGACCCTCGCCCACGAGCTGGGCCACGGCGTCCACCAGAGCCTCTCCGCCGAGCAGGGACTGTTCGAGCAGGACACGCCGCTGACCACAGCGGAGACCGCCAGTGTCTTCGGAGAGATGCTGGTGTTTCGCCGCCTGATGCGCGAGGAGACCGACCCGGCGGTCCGGCTCGGGCTCCTGTGTGGAAAGATCGAGGACGCCTTCGCGACCGTTTTCCGCCAGGTGGCCATGACGCGCTTCGAGGAGAGCCTGCACGAGCAGCGGCGCAGCCAGGGCGAGCTGTCCCTGGAGGCGATCAACGCGCTGTGGATGGACGCCAACGCGCCGATGTTCGGCGACTCCGTGCACCTCTCCCCGGACTACGCCTGGTGGTGGCTGTACATTCCGCACTTCGTGCACTCGCCCTTCTACTGCTACGCCTACGCCTACGGCGAGCTTCTCGTGCTGGCGCTGCTGCGCCGCTACGACCGGGAAGGCGCCTCGTTCGTACCGCGCTACCTCGACCTGCTGCGCGCCGGCGGCTCCGACACGCCGGCTGTGCTGCTCGCGCGAATCGACCTCGACGTCACGGACCCGGCCTTCTGGGACGGCGGACTGGTGTTGCTCGAAGAGCTCGTCACGGAGGCCGAAGCGCTCGCACCCTGAACGCGGCGCACGCCGCTCACGCGGGGCGGGCGATCTCCTCGAGCCAGATCCAGAATGCGCGGTCCCCGTCGCTGCGCGGCAACGCGCCGCGGTAGCGGCCTTCGAGCGCCAGCGCCTCATCGCGCCGCCCTGCCAACGCGAGCACGGTCGCGCGGAAATACACGTCGGAGACCCGGGCGTTCGGCGCGAGCGGCGGCAGGACGCGCAGGGCGCCGTCGTAATCGCGCCGAGCGACGGCGCGCCGCGCCAGGTACCTCCGGTAGCGCTCCCGCGGCACACCCCGCGCGACCAGCGCCTCCACGGCGCGCAGCTTGTTGCCGGTGAGTCCCAGGTGCCAGAGCGGAGCGGTGACGAGATCGGTTTCTCGCAGCAGGTACACCAGCTGCCGCATGCGAGCCGGCATACCCACGTTGCGCCGCGCCACGGCGTTCTCGATGATTCGCTGCACCTCGAAGAAGGCAAGCGTGCGCCGGCGCAGCTCGGGGGGCCAGGCCCGCTCGATGAAGGCGCTCTCCTCGAAGCGCGCGCGATTGGCGACCGGATCCATCCAGTCGCGATAGGTCACGCGGGCCTCATCCGGAACATGTCGGCCGTTTCCGAGACGTTTGGGCCAATCGTCGGTCAGGGGCGGGGTGTCCCCCACGAGCGCCGCGAGCTGATCCCGATCGGCCATGAACAGCGCCCCGATCTGCTCCGGACGCTCGAAACCGGTCATCCGCAGCTCCGGTGCGAGCTTCGGCGCGTTCCACTGGCGGTCGAAGCGAGCCTCGTCTCGGTGCCACGCCGCGTTCCGCGATCCCACCAGCATCCAGTCGAGGCCCTTGCCGGACCACAGGCTGCAGTCGTCGAAGACGTCGCAAAAGGCCCGGAGGATGGCCTTGGCGTCGGACTCGAGGAGGTTGTGGGACGGCAGCCAATAGGTCGTGATCCCACCCTCGTCGAGTCGGTCTCGGACCAGCTGGAAGTACTCCCGCGTGTAGAGGTTCACCACCCCTGCGTTCTTCGGCGGCGGCGGCTCGCCGGTGATCAGGTCGTAGCGGCGGTCCGTGGTCTGGAGGAAGAAACGACCGTCTTCGACCGTCACGTGCACGCGCGGATCCTCGAGCGGGTGCTCCGCCGGGTCCGGGTACACGATGCGGGAGAGCTCGAGGATATCGCGCGAGATGTCGACGACGTCGATTCGCTCCAACTCGTCGGTGTCGACCAGGGCCTTGGCCGTCGAGCCGACCCCGTAGCTGATGAGCAGCGCGCGACGGGGCCCTGGGTGCATCGCCACCGGCCAGTAGGCGTAGAGCTTCATGTACCGGCGCGCGAAGTCCATCGTGCCGGACATTGCGAAGCCGTCGGTGAGGAGGCGGTGCACGAAGGTCTGTCCGTCCAGCGAATGGCTGATGTAGATGCTCGTCTCGCTGCGCCCCTCGCGCACGGCCAACACCTTGGCCGTGCCATCGAAGTTCCAGCGGTCGACCGACCGCAGGAAGTAGACCGTCTCCATCTTGCCGATCGGAAACGCCAGCAGCGCCAGCACGAGCGCCGCAGCCGCGACTGCGCCGGATCGGCGGGTGAACGCGTCGCGGCGCGCCGCGGTGCTCGGCCGCACCAGGAGCGCCACCCCGGCGTAGGCCACCGACAGCGCGAGGAACGACCACTCCATGCCGAGAGCCGGCAACAGCACGAAGCCCGCCAGGCCCGACCCCGCGGCGGCACCGAGGGTGTTCGCCAGGGTCAGCCAGCCCGCGGCGCGGGTTTCCGGTCGCAGCTCCTGTTCGAGCAGGGCGCCGGTGAAGGTGAAGAGCACGCCGGAGAGCAGCGAAACCGGAAACATCAGCGCCAGCGACAGGCCGAACACCCCCACCGGATCCGCCTGCAGCACGTTGTCGAATCGGGCGAGGGGCGCCGAGAACCACGCGTAGCAGAGGCTCGCCGCGGCGCCGGCGAGGAGCGCCAGTGGCGCGGTGAAGCGGGCGGCCTCCGAATCGCGGCGATTCCAGCTTCCGGCGGCGAGACCTCCCAGGGCGATGCCGGAGAGCACCACCGCCAACATCATTGCGAAGGCGAGGCTGCCCGAGTGCACGAACAGGTGAAGAAAGCGGAACCAGACCACCTCGAGCGCCAGCAGGATGGCGCCGGCGAAGAAGGCGGCAGCGAGCAGACGGACGGCGCGGCGCGACAGCGGGCGCCTTGCGCAGGCCTCCGGGGTTGCCGCGAACGCCACTTCGCCACCGGAGCGAAGCCGTGCCGAGAGCATCAACGCGACGGCGGCGGCGGTCAGATTGCAGGCCGCGGCCGCGAGGGCCGAGCCACGGACCCCGAACCACTCGATCAGGAAGGCCTCGCCGGACAGGGCGCCAACGACCGCGCCCAGTGTGTTCCAGCCATAGAGCCGGCCGAGCACCGATCCAAAGTTCGGATCGCGCGCCGACAGCGCCTTCACCAACACCGGCAACGTGGCCCCCATGGCCGTCGCGGGCACCAGCAGCAACGCGAGCCCCAGCGCCAGGCGCAGCGGGTTCAGGACCCACGGCTCGTCGAGCAGCGCGCGGAAGAGGGGCGCCAGCCAGCCGCCGAAAGAAGGCAGCACGTGGACGAGGGCCACGCCGCTCGCCGCGATCCCGATCTCGAGCAGCGCGTAGAACCGGATCGGACGGCGGATGCGGGAGCCGAAGCGCACCATCCCCGCGTTGCCCAGGGCGAGGCCCCCCATGAATCCGGACAACACCAGAGTCGAGGCCCAGACGCTGTTGCCGAAGGCGAGGCCTGCCTGCCGGAACCACAGCGTCTCGAACAGCAGGGCCGCGGCTCCGGACAGCAAGAAGAGTGTGCAGAGGATCCGCGTCATCGGACCGGCCAGGGCGTCATCGCTCCGCGCAGAATAGGTGGGCGAACCGGGCGGTGCGAACGGCGAGCGTCAGGCGGGAGTCACCGCGGAGGACCGGGAGGGTTCGGGCGCGAAGGCGTTTCCGCGCGGGCGTCGCGGCTGCGGACTCGACCGCGGCTCTTGCGGGCGAGCTTCGCCTGGAGGAACTCCCAGAGTCGCCCGCGGAGCTTTCGTTTGAAGGCGGGATCGGCTCGGTCGCCCACGAAGTCGGCCTCGAGGAATTCCCGCAGCTCTTCTTCCGTGATGCGCTCCGAGAGTTCGTCCACCCTGCGCCCCCTCCGGATTGCTGGAATTCTGTCATAGGTCACGGCGAATGCAATATCTTTCTTCGCGCAGCAACGCGATTCAGCGGCGCAGCGTGCGGGAGATTTCCACCGCCGCGCGCAGGCCGCTGGTGACCGCGCCTTCGACCGTGGGCGTCACGAGATAGTCGCCGGCAAACGCCAGGCGCGGAGCGCGGTCGATGCGGCGGTGGAAGGCCGCGAGTCGCCTCAACGCGCCGGGCGCCGTACATGGCGACATGGTGTCGAAGCGGTGAACGACGGCGCGGTCTGGAGACAACGCGCCAATGGATGTGCGCGCCAGCGCTTCCAACGCGAACGCAGTCACCGATTCGTCGTCGGCATGCCACAGCCGTTCACTCGCCGCGGCGGAGAGCGATGCGCTCGCGAGCCCGGCGCCCGGTGGGGCGACTCCCGACTTGTGGTGATCGACCGAGAGACCGGAGAGGCCCTGTTCTTCCCGTCGCGGAAGAACGGCGCCGCCTCCGGCGAGGGCGTGCGGCGCCCGCTCGAAGAGCAGGTGGACGAGTGTTCCGCGCACGTACCGCACCGCCTCGAAGAAGCCCCGCTCGTCGGGAGTCAACTTTCGACACAGACTCGTGACGGCGGACCCCGGGGCGGCGACGACGACCGCGTCGGCGTACACGTTGCACTCCCGCCCGTCGCGCCGATAGCGGACGCGCGCCCCGCCGGTCTCGGTCTCGACGGACTGGACATCGCAGCCGGTTCGCACCGGGACCTGCAAGGCCAGCGCGCTGGTGAAGGCGCCGTTGCCCCCGGCGAACGACTGGAGCCGGGCGCCGTCTGCGAACAGGCGGAGCACGAGCAGCGCGAACGCCAGGGACCACTCCGCGGGCTCGCCGCCGAAGATGGCCGCGAACGCGGGCGCGATCAGGAAGTCGCAGACTTCGTCGCCGACGAGCCGGCGCAGCCCGCTGTCGAGGTTCTCTCCGTCGAGCGCCGCCGCGCGCTCCGGGTGGCGCGGGTCGAGGAGCCGGCGGTGCCGCACGACTTCGAGGGGGAGGCGCGCCAGGCGCAGCTTGGCCAGCGGCGACAGCAGCGGTGACGTCAGCAGCCGCCAGGGAGACGTCACGTCCGCGGGCAGGAGCTTGCCGCCGCGCAGGACCACATTCCGCACCGGAGGGGTCACCCGCAGCTCGGCCTCGAGACCGAGGGCCCGCACCACGTCGTGGAGGTTGCGGTAGCCGGAGGTGACGAACGACGCGCCCCGCTCGACGACGAAGTCGCCGTGGCGTTCGCTGCGCATGCGCCCTCCAGGCACGGACTCCCGCTCGAGCACCTCGACCTCGTGGCCGGCGCGCTGGAGGCTCCAGGCGCAGGTGAGACCCGCTACACCCCCGCCCACGACCACCAGCGAACGCCGAACGCGGGGCACTAGAGGTCTCCCCGCGGCGGGCAGTCCTCCACGGCGCGCACGAGCGCCTCCGCGGGAAAGGGCTTGCGCAGGAAGATGCCAGAGGAGTCCTGCAGCAGGGCCCGCAGCCCCTCGTCGAGGTCGCCGCCACTGGTGAAGACGACGCGCACGCCGCCCCGGAGCTTCAGCATCTCCTGCACGGCCTTGGCCGCGCCGTCGGGCGGGATGGTGGCGTCGATCACCACGGCCCGGACCTCGGCGCTGCGCTCGGCGAAGACCCGGACCGCGTCGTCCCCGGTGCGGGCCGCCAGCACCTCGTAGCCCCGCCTGCCGAGCACGCGCCCGCACAGCCGCAGCAGCGACTCTTCATCGTCGGCCACGAGCACCGGCGTCTGGCAGGGGTCCAGAGACACCCCGGCATCATACCCGCCCTCCCGCCCGTGAGCGCCGCGGCCACCCGCCAGAGGGCGATTGACGCCAGGCGAACAAAAGACGAAAATGCGCCGGTGAGCGCCGGGGACTACACCGATAGCGAAAATGAAGCGAAACTCGATCGACCGTGTCCCCCCCGGTCCCTGCGGATTACATCGAGCTGCGCTGCCGGAGCGCCTTCTCCTTCCTGGAGGGCGCCTCCAACCCGGAGGATCTGGTGGACCGCGCGGCGGAGCTCGACTACCCGGCCCTGGCCCTGGCCGACCGCCACGGGGTCTACGGCAGCCCCCGCTTCCACCAGGCCGCCACCGCCGCCGGCCTCCACGCCATCGTCGGCGCCCAGATCGAAGTCACCGCGGAGTCCGGGCCACCCGGGAGCCTGCTGCTGCTGGTCGAATCGCCGCGGGGCTACCGCAACCTCTGCCGGCTGCTCAGCGCGGGGCACGCGGGCTGTGCCAAGGGCGGTGCCCGAGGCAGCTGGGCCGAGGTCGAACACTTCGCGCCGGACCTCACGGTGCTGGTGCGCGGCAACGGCGGTCTGACCCCGGCCTTCCTCGACCGCGCCCGAGCCGCCTTCGGCCCCGGGCGCCTGTGGGTCGACATCTCCCGCCACCTCGATCGCGCGGCCTGCGCCGCCAGCCGCCGGGCCGAGGCCGTGGCAGAGGCCGGCGGCGTCCCGGTCGTCGCCACCAACGACGTGCGCCACGCCCGGCCCGACGGCCGCCCGCTCCTCGACGCCCTCACCTGCCTGCGCTGGAAGACCTCCCTCGACCGGGCCGGGCGGCGGCTCGCCCCGAACGCCGAGCGCTACCTGCGACCGCGGCGCGACATGGCGGAGCGCTTCGCCGACCGTCCCGAGTGGATCCGCGCCACCCGCACCATCGCCGAGCGCTGCGCCTTCAGCCTGTCGAACCTGGGCTACCGCTTCCCCCGATTCCCCGTCCCGCCCGGCGAGACCCAGGCCTGCCATCTCGCCCATCTCACCCGCGAGGGCGCGCGCCGGCGCTACGGCGCGCCCCTGCCGCCGCGGGTCCACGCCCAGCTCGAGCGCGAGCTCGCGCTCATCGAGAAGCTCGACCTGCCCGGCTACTTCCTCATCGTCCACGACATCGTGCGCTTCGCCGGCGAGCGGAACATCCTCGCCCAGGGTCGCGGCTCCGCGGCCAACAGCGCGGTCTGCTACGCCCTGGGCATCACCGCCGTCGACCCCGTCGGCATGAACCTGCTGTTCGAGCGCTTCCTGTCGGAAGAGCGCGGCGAATGGCCCGACATCGACCTCGATCTGCCCTCCGGTGACCAGCGGGAAGAGGTCATCCAGTACGTCTTCGACAAGTACGGCACCAGCGGGGCCGCCATGACGGCGGTGGTCATCACCTACCGCACGCGCATGGCCGTGCGGGAGATGGGCAAGGTGATCGGCATGGCGCCGGACACCATCGACCGCCTGGCCCGCATCCTGTCCGGGCTCGCCCACCGCGACGACCTCGACGAGATCGCCGGCACCCTGCGCGAAGCCGGTGTCGACCCCCGAGCGCCCCGGGTCGCGTCCCTGCTCGACCTGGTCGAGCGCGTGCGCGGACTGCCCCGCCACCTGGGGCAGCACAGCGGCGGCATCGTGATCGCCGCCGGGCGGCTCGACGAGGTCGTCCCCATCGAGCCGGCCAGCATGAAGGGCCGGCGCGTCGTGCAGTGGGACAAGGAGGATTGCGCGGACCTGGGCATCATCAAGATCGACCTGCTCGGCCTCGGCATGCTCGCCGCGCTGAGAAACACCATCACCCTGCTGCGCGAATCGGAGGGCGTCGACATCGACCTCGCCCACCTGCCCCCCGACGACCCGGACACCTACGAGATGATCCGCCGTGCCGACACGGTGGGCGTCTTCCAGATCGAGAGCCGCGCCCAGATGGCGACGCTGCCGCGCATGAAGCCCGAGCGCTTCTACGACCTGGTGGTCGAGATCGCCATCATCCGACCCGGCCCCATCAGCGGACAGATGGTGAACCCCTATCTCAACCGCCGCGCCGGGCGCGAGCCGGTGGTCTACCCGCACCCTTCGCTCGAGCCCATCCTCGAGCGCACCCTCGGCGTGCCACTGTTCCAGGAGCAGCTGCTGCGCATCGCCATGACGGCGGCCGGCTTCAGCGGCGGCGAGGCCGAGGAGCTGCGCCGCGCCATGGGCTTCAAGCGCTCCGAAGAGCGCATGGACCGCCTCGAAGCCCGGCTGCGGCGGGGCATGGACGAGCGGGGCATCACCGGCGAGGCCCAGGAGTCCATCATCCGCGGCATCCACTCCTTCGCACTCTACGGCTTTCCGGAGTCGCACTCGGCGTCCTTCGCCCTGATCGCCTACGCCTCCGCCTATCTCAAGCGCCACCATCCAGCCGCCTTCCTGGCCGGTTTGCTGAACGCCTATCCCATGGGCTTCTACTCCCCCGCCACCCTGGTCAAGGACGCCCAGCGCCACGGCGTCGACATACGGCCCATCGACGCCAGCCGCTCCCACTGGACCTGCACCCTCGAACGGGACGCTCCCGGGCGCGGCTCGGCCGTGCGGCTGGGCCTGCGCTACGCCGCCGGGCTGCGCACGGAATCCGGCGCGGCCCTCGTCGCCGAGCGGGCGCGCGCGCCCTATCGCCACGTGGCCGACCTGGCTCGCCGCGCCGCCCTGCGCCGTGACGAGCTCGACGCCCTGGCAGAGCTCGGCGCCCTGGCCTCCATCGACGGCACGGCCCGCAGCCGCCGCGCCGCCCTGTGGCAGGTGGCCGCCCTCGAGCGCGACCCGAGCTCCCTCTTCGCCGGTCACGCCCCGGCCGAGACCGCCTCGCCCCTACCCGAGATGTCGCCCCTCGAGGTCACCCTGGCCGACTACCGGCGCAGCGGCATCACCACCGGCCCCCAGATGCTCGCACACCTGCGCCCGGAGCTGCGGGAGCGCGGCGTGCTGTCTTCCTCCGAGCTGCGCGACGTTCCCGACGGCCGCTTCGTGCAGGTGGCCGGCCACATCATCGTCCGCCAGCGGCCGGGCTCGGCAAAGGGCTTCGTCTTCCTCACCCTCGAAGACGAGACCGGCACCGCGAACGCCGTCCTCACCCCCCAGGCCTTCCGCCGCCTGCGCGTCCCGCTCCACGAGGCCCGGGTCGCGTTGATCACCGGCCCCATCCAGAACGTCGACGGCGTGATCCACGTCCGGGTCCGCCACGTCGAACCCCTCGTCTCCCGCCAACCCCTTCCCCGCTCCCACGATTACCGCTGAAACCCGGCGCTCCGGTCTCGCGGCCCGGCCGCAGACGCGGGGGTTGCGGGGCGGGTCACTCGGGGGTGAGCGGCCGCCAGATCTCGGGGCCGACGGGTCGGCCGGAGCCCTGGGAGAGGAGGTTCAGGATGACGGCGTCTTCGGAGAGTCCAGACTGGGTGGCGATGGCGGCGACCAGGCCCGAGGAGGCGCGCATGGCGAACTCCAGGTCGAACTTCCACACCCCATCTTCGCGCACGAACTGCAGCACGCTCCGCGTCGGCTCGCCGTCGACGACGACGAAGGCCCGGGCCATGTCTCCGTCGATCTTCACCCGGCCCAGTCCCGTCGCCGCGACCGACGCGTCGCTGACGAGCCCCACGTCCACCGCGTGCGCCAGCAGCTCGAGGGGCGTGGCGGACTCGAGCAGCCCCTTCGGCGCCTGATGGCGAATTCCCAGCACGAGCATCCGCTCCGTCCCCTCGATCACGGCGAGATCCTCTTTCTCCGCCTTGAGCGCCAGCCTCCGGATGTTGTCGTAGTAGGCCAGGGAGTTGCGGCTCACCGCCGCCGCGGCACGCGCGCCGTCCCGGGCCATCAGCGCGCCCCGGTAGTTCGCGAAGCCCTGCTCGACCGCCGCAACTCCAGACACCTCCGCCGAGCCGTGGGCCGCGGCGTGCGGGACGACGAGGAAGGCGACGGCGAGGGCGAGGGAGCGGGCCGAACGAGGCCGGCGGTCAGTTCGTCGCACTGGAGCCGGATTCGCCGTCACCCCGGATCGCCGCGATGGTCCGATAGGCCGCGACCAGCAGCCCTCCGCCGAACAGAAAGCACAGGAAGCCGAAGGCGACGAGCGCGACGGTGCTGTCGTTCTCGATGGCCCGCCGCACCATGTGGACGAAGAGCATCAGCAGGACCGTGTACATCGCCGTGGCCGCCAGCCACTCGATGACCGCCCGTCGCGGGCTGGGTTCGCTGAATGACACCACGAGCCACCCTACGACCAGGACGGCCAGCGCCGCGATGCCGATGACGAATGCCGGATTCATGCTCGATTGCCTCTCCTCAGGGCGTGTCCATGGAAGCCGACTTTCGGCTCCCGCGCGAGGCTCGACCGCTCACGGAGCAGCGCCGGTGCCGATGTGGTTCACCACTGCGGCGGCGAGCTCGTCGGGCGTGAAGCGGAAGGCCTCGGCCAGAACCGAGGCGGGGGCCGACGCCCCGAATCGATCGATCCCATAGATCAGGCCGTCGCGGCCCACGAGCCGGCGGAAGCTCTCGGCGACGCCGGCCTCGACTGCGACCAGAGGCGAGCCATCTTCTGGAATCAGCGACTTCCGATAGCTCCCGGGCTGCTCCCGGAACACCTCGAGGCACGGCACCGACACCACCCGCGCCCCGACACCACCGGCGCGCAGCTTCTGCTCCGCGTCGCAGGCGAGCGCGACCTCCGAGCCCGTGGCGATCAGGGTGACCTCGGGCGAACGCCCCGGGTCCACGACGCAGTACGCCCCCCGCAGCACGTCCTCCGGCCGGAAGCCAGACGGGCGCGTCAGCGCCGGCACCGTCTGCCGCGACAGCGCCAGCAGGGTCGGGCCGTCTTCGCGACGGGCGGCATGGCACCAGGCCATCGCGGTCTCTACGCCATCGGCGGGGCGCCAGACGGGCAGGTTGGGGATGGCACGCAGCGAGTCGAGCTGCTCGATGGGCTGGTGGGTCGGCCCGTCCTCACCCAGGAAGATGGAGTCGTGGGTGAACACGAAGACCGTCGGCACGCCCATCAGCGCGGCCAGGCGGATGGCCGGCCGCATGTAGTCACTGAAGATGAGGAAGGTCCCGCAGTAGGCCCGCAGCGTGCCGTCGAGGCCGATGCCGTTGGCGATCGCACCCATGGCGTGCTCGCGCACGCCGAAGTGGATGTTGTTGCCGGAGAAGGGATCCTCGTCCGCGCCGGCGCCGGGGCCGACGATGCCCCGCCCCGGGATGATCGGCGGCGCCGCGGAGCCCGCGAGATCCGCCGAACCGCCGACCGTGTAGGGAGCCGCTTCCACCAGGCGCTCGAGAGAGACCGCACCGTGCTTGCGCGTCGCGGCGTCGACGCCATCCATGCCGCGCGCCAGCACCTGGGCCAGATCCGCGGGCAGCGCGCGTCGTCTCGCCGCGTCCCAGGCGGCGGCCCGTTCCGGCTGGGCACTGCGCCACTGCGTGAGCTCGAGATCCGAGACCGCGCGGGCTTCGTGCATCGCAGCGCTGCGCTCGGCAAAGTACGCGCGCACGTCGTCGGGCACGAGGAACTCCGCGTCCACCGGCCAACCCAGCGCCTCCTTGGTGGCGCGCACCTCCTCGGCACCGAGCTTCTCACCGTGGGCCTTCGACGTGCCGGCGCGCCCCGGACTGCCGCGGCCGATCGTCGTGCGCGTGATGATGATCGAGGGCCGCCGGGCCTCCTCTCGTGCCGCGGCCAGCGCGCGGGCGAGGCCCTCGTGGTCTTCGCCGTCCACCTCCTGCACCTGCCAGCGCTGGGCCTCGAAACGCCCGCGGACGTCTTCGTTGAACGAGATGGACGTGGGGCCGTCGATCGTGACACGGTTGTCGTCATAGAGATAGATGAGGTTCCCCAGACCGAGATTTCCGGCGAACGACCCGGCCTCGGACGAGAGGCCCTCCATCAGGTCGCCGTCCCCCACGATGCCGTAGACGAAGTGGTGGCCCGGTCCGGCGCCGTCTGCGCCGAAGCGGGCGCGCGTCATGCGCGCCGCCAACGCCAGGCCGACGCCGTGCGCAAAGCCCTGGCCCAGCGGGCCGGTCGTGACCTCGACGCCCGGCGCGCAGCCGAACTCGGGGTGGCCCGGCGTGCGCGACTCGAGCACGCGGAATTCCTGGAGATCTTCGAGTGTGAGGCCCACGCCGTAGAGGTGGAGCAACGCGTAGAGCAGCATCGAGGCGTGGCCGTTCGAGAGCACGAAGCGGTCGCGCAGCGGCCAGGCCGCATCGTCCGGGTCGAAGCGCAGGTGCGCATCCCACAGCTCGAAGGCCGGGCGCGCGAGCCCCATCGGCGCGCCGGGATGGCCGCAGCCCGCGCGTTCTACGGCGTCGACCGCCAGGAAGCGGATGGTGTTCTCGATGCGCTCACGCAACTCAGGGGTCATCGTCACTCCGGCGAGGAACGTCGGTCACGAGGGGGGCGCGTCCAGTGTACAGCCGATGGGTTGCCGGTGGAACCGTCGGTCACGGTGGGGGAGGTCATTCGGCGCCCTCCGCAGAACGCCGTCCCAAAGCCGGCGCCGCCCTCGCGGGCGAGAGTTCGAAGGCCCGATAGGGCCCCGCGCGATGCGTCGGGGCCGGATCCCCGGGCCGCGTCGGCTTGTCGCGATCGTCGAGCACGAGCCAGTCGGCGCCGGCGCCGCGAGCGATCGCGACGGCCTCGGCCGTGCCCGCAGACTGCATGGGAGCGTCGACCCGATCGCGCCAATCGATGAAGGCGAAGGCGAAGGGCCGCGAAACGTGTGTGAACGATTGCATCTTCACCCGCAGCGCGGACGGGCGCAGGGCAAAGACCCGCGGGCTCAACGCCGGCGGCGCCATCACGACGTCGCCAATTCGCGAATGCCGCCGGATGTGCTCCTGCACCGCGACCCAGTCCTCGTCGAGGCCGAGCGCGCGAAGCCGAGCCCAGCGCCCGGTCAGCCGTTCCGGGCCGAAGTGGAAGGAGCCCGCCAGCGAGGGCCAGATCGACGCCAGGGTGCCGACCACGGCGAGCGCGGCGAGAGCCCTTCGCGCGGCCGCCGGGATCGCCGCATCGCGAAGCGCCCAGGCGATCGCGAGCAGGGCGCCGAACAACGCGGCGATGCTCGGGTCGCGGAACAGCACCGCGGCCAGCAAGAAGGCGGCGGCGAGACACCGTCTCAGGGGATCCACGACGCGCATGCTCTCCGCGATCCAGAGGCCCACCGCCGCGATCGACAGCGCAGCGAAGGACACCGTGGCCCGTTGGGGCGAAACCTGGAGCGCGGATCGCAGGTTCAACCAGTCGACGGCGACGACGTGGAGGATGAGCGCCGCCGCCGATGCCAGGGCGAAGCGCAGGAACGTGCGGCGGACGTCGCGCGGCCCGACCAGCGCGACGGCCAGCGCGCCGAAGACCGGGATCCACAGACTGGTCAGCCACACGGTTCCGGGCGTCAGGCGCAG
>JBHHVG010000006.1:0-18637 GCA_046754165.1 Myxococcota bacterium | reverse complement strand
CGGACCACCTGCCGCCGCGTCTGTCGTGATGAGGCTCTTCGGCGCCGCCGCGGCCGGTCTGCCCCCTTCCCTCGGCTGCGCTCGCGGAGAACCGTCCGAGCGTGCCCGCGGGTGTGGACGATGCGCGCTGTTCTGCACGGTCTCCCGCGTGATATGTTGCCGCGCGCGACCGAGGGCGCTCGCCCCCGTCCGCTGAAAGCCCGCCTTGGGGCGCAGGAGCTGGGAAACGTGGGAGTCGCGGTCGTCACGGGATCGGCCTCGGGAATCGGCGCGGCGATCCGCACGCGCCTCGAGGCGAATGGGGGTCGCGTCGTCGGCGTGGATCTCCGCGACGCCGAGGTCGTCGCGGACCTCGGGACGCCTCCGGGCCGGCGCCGGGCCATCGAGGGAGTTCTCTCCGCCGTCGATGGCGGCATCGACCGCCTGGTGTTGTGCGCGGGGTTGGGCGCGCATCTCGACGACCTCGCCGCCATCGCGTCGGTCAACTACTTCGGCGCGGTCGACCTGATGGACGGCCTGCTCGAGAGCATGCGCGGCCGGCCGGATGCCGCCGCCGTCGCGGTGTGCTCGAACTCCGCGCAGTTCGGAGCCTTCGACGAGCACCCCTTCGTGCTGGCGCTGCTCGCGCACGACGAAGCGCGGGCCCGCGAGATCGTGTCGAAGGAGAACGGGTTTCTGGCCTACGCCGGGTCGAAGCACGCGCTGGGCCGGGCGGTGCGGCGACGGGCCTCGCGGTGGGGAGAAGCCGGCGTGCGGCTGAACGGGATCTGCCCCGGGGCGACGCAGACACCGCTCCTCCAGGGGTCGATCGACCACCCGGTCTTCGGCAAGGGAGTCGACGCGCTGGAGATTCCACTCGGCCGACGCGCAGTGCCGGAGGAAATGGCGACCGTTGTCGAATTCCTGCTCGGCCCGGACGCGAGCTACGTCCACGGCAGCCTGCTCTACGCGGACGGCGGCAACGACGCGACGGTGCGGCCCGATCGCTTCTGACGCAGCGCACGCCGACCCTGCGCGCCTTTACGGCCGCAGGCGATCGCGCCAGAATGCGGGCGGAACGGCCTCGGGGGAGGGGGAGATGGACGCGAGCGCTGGGTCCCGAGGCGCCGCCACGTCGAAGCGAGCGGGGCCGGTCGCGTGCGCGAGGCGCCCGTGACCGAGGGCAGCCGCAAGGCCATCATCGCCGCGCTGCTCGCCAACCTCGGCCTGGCGATCGCCAAGTTCGTGACCTTCACGGTCACCGGAGCGAGCGCGATTCTCGCGGAGTCCGTCCACTCGGTGGCCGACACCGCGAACCAGCTGCTGCTCTTCCTGGGTGGCCACCGAGCCGAGCACGAGCCGACGCCCGAGCACCCTTTCGGCTACGGACGGGAGCGCTTCTTCTGGGCCTTCATCGTCGCGCTGGTGCTCTTCAGCATGGGCTGTGTGTTCGCGATGTACGAGGGCTTCCACAAGCTGTCGCATCCGGAGCCGCTGGTCGATCCCGTCTGGGCCGTGGGTGTGCTGGTGGTGGGCATCGTTCTCGAGGGATTCTCGCTGCGCACAGCGGTTCTCGAATCGCTGCGAGTTCGCGGCGACCGCGGCTGGTGGGAGTTCGTCCGCCATTCCAAGAGTCCGGAGCTCCCGGTGGTACTGCTCGAGGATACCGCCGCACTGCTCGGCCTCGTGATCGCCCTCGTCGGGATCGGCCTCGCAGTCGTCACCGGGGACAGTCGCTTCGACGGCGCCGCGACCGTGGGGATCGGTGTGTTGCTCGGGGTGATCGCCGTCGTGCTGGCGGTGGAGACGAAGAGCCTCCTGATCGGAGAATCCGCCGACCGCGCCACGCGCGACGCGATCGCCAGCATCGTGGAAGACCATCCAGACGTGACGCGTCTGATCCACATGCGCACGCAGCACCTGGGCCCGGACGAGCTGCTGGTGGCGGCAAAGGTCGAATTTGCGCGGAATCTCGGCGTGGTCGGCATCGCCCACAGCATCGACGATGTCGAGGAGCGGATCCGCGCGAGCGTGCCCATCGCGCGGGTGATCTATCTCGAACCCGATCTTCACCGCGAATCCGGGAACGACTCCTGAGCGGCCGCGCGGATTCGGACCTGTTCAGGCGGTCACGTGCTGATCGCTCGCTTCGAAGAGGCGCCGGTAGAAGACCGGCGGGAAGAACGCGAACCAGGTGGAGGTGCATGAGATCACCAACATCCCCTGGGTGAGCATGAAGATCCACGGGACGTGGGACAGACCCTCGCCATACGCGGCGACGGAGAAGATGGAGAGCAGGGAGACCACGACGACTGAGCCGCCGCCGAATCCCCAGAGCACGAAGCGCGCGACGGTCAGGGAATCGCTGAGTCCCAGGGCGCGCCGCCGGTTCAGCTGGCTGGCATACCAGAGCGACTCGCCCGCGATCCAGGAGTACGAGAAGACCGAGATCGCGGTGGTGAGCAGCAGGTAGCTGTCGACCTCGGTGTACACGTAGGCCTCGTCGCGGAAGAAGGTCCAGCCCATGGTCGCGGCGCAGACCGCGACGGCCGTCCAGGCCGTCGCCGCAGCCCGGGCCGAGTTCGGCCGGAAGATCCGCCAGACTCCGAGGATCAGCGTTGCCTGTCCGAGGACGATGCCGCAGTGGCCGGCGTACCAGGCCCCGAACACGTCGTGGCCCGCCAGGGTCCGGTGGGTCATGGCGATGGTCAGGAACAGGCCGACCATGCCGAGGGAGTAGGCCAGGCCGATCGCCAGCTCCGGCACGGCTCGCGTGCGGCGCCACGCCCAGAGCAGGCGCCCGCCGACGGTCAGCATGACGAGACTGGTCGCGACGAAGCTCAGCTTTGCCAGGGACTCCACCGGCGCCGTCCTCCAGGGGGATGCTCTCGGGCCCATCGGCAGGTCGCCGCCCCCACCCAAGCCCGCACACCGGGCCCGACAGGTCGGGGCCAGCGCAGCGGGGGGTCCCGGCGGAGAGCATTCGGGGGTGTTCTCCCTCGACCGCGCGGCCTGGGCGCGTCGTCCGCAGCGCCGACAGAGACCCGATTCGTCCCGCGCAGACTGCGTCAAGTTGCCACAGACTGCCGAAATCCTCTCCAGAAACGGGAGCCTCCGCGCCCTGTTCGCCGGTACACTGCTTGCAGCTGTCTGGGACAGGTCGGTTCAACGGCCAGGGAGGGTGCTTTGCGCGTAGGGGACCTGATGCAGCAGGCGCTGGTCAGCGTGAGCCCCGAGCTTTCGGTGGAAGAGTTCGAGGAGCTGCTGACCGCCGAGAGGATCGGCGGCGCGCCGGTCGTCGCCGACGACCAGACCGGCGTGCTCGGCGTCGCGTCGAAGACCGACATCGTGCGCGCGCTGAGCGAGGAGAGCACGCAGTGGATCCGTGACCTGCTGCGCCCGGATCTGACGGTGAGAGACATCATGACGCTCGATCCCGTCTGCGTCTCTCCGGACGAAGACGTTGCGAACGTCGCGCGCACCATGATCGACGGTGGCCTGCACCGCGTGCTCGTGATCGACAAAGGGGACCTCGTCGGAATCGTCACTCCCCTCGACCTGCTGGCCGTGATCGCAGCGCCGCCGTGAGCCGGACCGTTCGGCGTCCTGTCGCGGCACCGCCCGTCGAGGAACCGCACCAGCTGAAGCCCGAGGCCTTCTTCGAGGAGGTGCACTCCTTCGAGTTCTGGTTCCAGGCGGTGGAGGGCTATCTGCGCGGCCGGCCCTACGGCCACTTCCCGAGCTCCCCCGACTCGTCGCTCGATGAGCCGGAGCGGGAATCCCTGATCACGACATTCTGCAACTACTGCATCGGGGAGACGACGGCGCTCGAGGCGGCCAGCGGCATGATCGCCTTTGCACCGAACCGGCACGCGAAGATCTTCCTGGCCACACAGGTGGTCGACGAAGCGCGGCACCTCGAGGTTCTCCTCCACCGCCTCGCCGAGCTCGGTGTCGCGGATCCCGAGCCGGAGATCGAGCGCCGTGGAAACCGGAAGCTGAAGACGTTCAAGAGGCGTCTGCTCGAATGCGTCGAGTCCCGGGATTGGGAGGCCGCGCTGTTCGCCCAGAACGTGATCCTCGAGGCGATGGAGTTCACCGTTTTCGAGGCCCACGCAGAGCGCGCGGATCCGCTGACGCGCGAGGTGCTGGAAGGGATCGTCAAGGACGAACGCCGGCACATGGGGTTCGGGGAGAACGAGCTCGGGCGCCGGCTTCGCTCGACTCCGCACATCCGCGCCCGGCTCTCCGAGGTCCGCAAGGAGCTCGATCCCCTGGTGATCGACGTGTTCGAGGAGACGCTGGATGCCGTGGGCGTGCCGCTGGACTCGCGGCCCGATCTGGGGCGCCGCTACCTGGCATCGGTGACGCGGCTGGGGTTCACGGAGTGAACGATCCGCTGCTCGACCGCGAAAGCGAGCTCGCCGGTCCGCGCCGGCGCTTCGTCCTCGAAGACACCGGCTTCGACGAGGTCCCGGTCAAGTACCGCAGGTTCTACCGTCGCTGGCAGGATGCCGGAGACGAGCTCGCGCCCAACGAGGTGCTGTGTCCGGTGTGCAAGGTGGTGATCCGCTCCACCCGCGAGCTCCGCCCGGGCGATCGCGTCTACTGCATGCCGTGCATGTCTCGGCTCGTAGTGGTGCGCACGCCCGAAGGACGGCTCGAGGCGGAGGTCGTCTACTGAGACGTGCCGGGCGGGGTGCGACGACGGGCACGGACGAAGGCGCGCGTTCCCACCACGCCGGGCGTCGCTGCGGCCGGATCAGGCGGAGGATTCTGCGGCGGGCTTCTCCGCCCGATCGCGCTCACGCTCGGCCCGTCGGTAGAGGGTCTTGCGGTCGATCCCGAGGATCCTCGCGGCGCGCACCTTGTTGCCGTCGGTGAGGCGCATGATCTCGTCGATGTAGCGGGTCTGCAGGTCGTGAAGGGTGAGCTGGGCCTCGGCGGCGCCGCGGATCCAGTTCGTGGTGCACTCCGGCGCCAGGTCGTCGGAGACCGCGATCGTGGGCAGGTCGGCCGGGCCGATCTCGGGAGTCTCCGACAGGGCGAGCGCGCGTTCGATGACGTTCTCGAGCTCCCGGGCGTTTCCCTTCCACGGCAGGGCCGTGAGCCGCTTCAGGCCTTCCGGAGAGATCGAGCGGCCCCCGCCCGGAGAGTGCTTCACGATGAACGCCTTTGCGAGCGGCGGGACGTCTTCCGGGCGCTCGCGCAGCGGCGGGATGCTGATGGGAATGACGTTCAGCCGGTAGTAGAGATCGTCCCGGAAGTTCCCGGCCTCCATCTCGGCGTGCAGGTCCTTGTTGGTCGCCGCGATGAAGCGGACGTCGATCTTGGTCGACTGCGTGCCGCCGACCTGCCGCACCTCACGGTCCTGGAGCACGCGCAGCAGCTTTCCCTGGAGGACGAGGCTCATGTCTCCGATCTCGTCCAGGAACAGCGTTCCGCCCGTGGCCTTCTCGAAGAGGCCCTGCTTGGACGTGACCGCGCCCGTGAACGCTCCGCGGACGTGACCGAAGAGCTCGCTCTCCAGCAGGCCTTCGGGAATCGCCGTGCAGTTGATCGGAACGAAGGGCTTTTCGGAGCGATTTCCGCAGTAGTGGATCGTACGGGCGACGACCTCCTTGCCCGTCCCGCTCTCGCCGGTAATGAGGACACTGCTGCTGCTCTGACCGACCTTGCGGATCAGCGCGAAGATCTCCCGCATGGCGGGGCTCTCACCGATGAGATCACCGAAGGAGCTGGTCTGGTCGACCGCGCGGCGCAGGCGGCGGTTCTCCTCCTCCAGACTGTGGCGCTCGATGGCGCGCTCGAGGGTGAACAGCACGGCGTCGGGCTCGAAGGGCTTGGTGATATAGTCGAAGGCGCCGGCCCGCATCGAATCCACCGCCGAGTTGATGCTGCCGAAGGCGGTCATCAGGACGACTGGCGTTTCTGGGCGGAGCTGTCGCAGCTCCCCAACCATCTCGATGCCCGTCTTCCCGGGCATGCGGATGTCGCTCAAGATGACGTCGAAGCTCTCCTCCGCCGCCTTCTCGAGGGCTTCGCCCGCGGACGAGGCCTGGCAGGTGTTGTAGCCCTTGTCGCGAAAGAGCGAGACCAGCATCTCGCGCATCGCCGTGTCGTCGTCGACTACCAGAATTCGATGTTCGAGGGTCATGGCGATTCTCTTAGCACGAGCCATACCAACTCCCTCGCACTGCGAGAAGCCGCTAGACAGCCGTTCATGGGTCAATTTGCCACGCCACTGTAGCAGAACCGCACACCCCTCCAGGCTCCACCTGGAGGGGAAGCGCCCGCTGCGCCTCAGCCCGCCGGCCGGGCCGCGGGCAGCAGGATGCGGAACTCGGTTCCGACGCCCACCTCGCTGGTGGCCTCGATGCTCCCGCCGTGGTCCGTCACGATGCCCTTCACGACCATCAGGCCCAGCCCATTGCCCTCGCCGGCGTCCTTCGAGGTGAAGAAGGGCTCGAAGATCCGATCCATGTCGCGTTCGGCGATGCCGTGGCCGCTGTCGGCGATGCGGATCTCGACCTCGTCCTCCCCGGCGGGCTCGAGCGTGATGCGGAGGTCGCCGCCGTCGGGCATCGAATCCGCTGCGTTCAGGAACAGGTTGAGGAACAGCTGCTGCAAGCGCTCCGAATCGCCCAGGACACTCGGGACCGGGTCGCCGCAGGTCTCGGTTCGGATCTGGCGCCGCGATAGCTTCTGCTCGAGGAAGTACAGCGTGTTCTCGAGGAGTGGCGCGAGCTCGACCGGGACGTGCTGGGTCTTGCCGGGCCGCGCGATGTTGAGGAGCGTCTGGATGATCTTGGAGATCCGTCCGACCTGCTCCTGGATGGTGCGCAGCCGCCACGTCGCATCTTCGTCGGACACGGCGGCCTCCAGAAGCTTTGCGTGGCCCTGGATCACGCCCATGGGCGTGCCGATCTCGTGCGCGAGGCCGGCGACCAGAGTCGCCACGGATGCCAGCGCCTCGGCGGCCCGTGCGCGGTCCTCGGTGATGCGCAGCTCGGCCTTCTGGGACTCGTAGTCCTGCGCCAGCCGGCGTCCTTCCTTGGAGAGTTCATCGGTCAGGAACTCGAGCTGCTGCTGCTGACGTTCGATGTAGGCCTCCATCGCGATCTGAAGATCCAGGAACAGCAGCTTCCCGACGGACACCAGGATGGCGCTGCCCTTCTGCGGCTCGACCTCGTAGGCCTCGGAGATCAGGGGAGTCAGCAGCGAGAGGTACAGCGAGTAGGCCCCGATATACCAGCGGGGCTCGAGCCCGACGCGCGCGTGGGCCGAGCCGATCGCCCGCCTCCCCGCGACGAACTTCTCGTCGAGGGTCGGATGCGACAGGCTCAGCACGTACTCTCTCTGCACGCCGACGAGACGATCCTTGATCTCCGGATCGCGCAGCAGCTGGCGCGTGGGCGGAAACGACAGCAGCTTGCGGTAGAAGGCCGCCACGAACTCGGGTGCCTTCTCCTCGAGCAGGGGCCGCAGCTCGGCGAGCCGTTCGAGGTCCTGGTCAGTCAGGTCCAGGAAGGCGAGGCGCTGTTCGAAGTCGGTCGGTTCCGGCATCTCGCCAGAGGATCGGCGCATCACGCGAGGCGTCAAGCCCACTGGGGAAAATGCTGCGGAGACGGCGAGGCTCGGTCACTCGGCGTCATCTTCTCGCAGCGCGGTCAGCAGGAGCTGCTCCCGCCGCTCGTGCTGGGCGAGGAAGGTGACGCAGGCCTCGAGGGTCTTGGCGGCGAGAGCGAGATCGGAGTCGAGGATCTGCTCGACGATGAGCCGGATCTCGCGTCGAATCCGCACGTGGTCCTGCTCGAGGTCTTGCAGCTCGTTCGCGTACTCCGGTTGCATCCCGCGCAGCGCCGGAAAGACCACCTGCTCCTCCAACATGAAGTGGGCCTGCAAGGCGCCCTCGAGTCGGAAGACTTCGGTCTGCGCCTGCCGGCCGCGATCGCGCGACAGCGCCAGGCCGAGATCCGCGAAGATCGGCCGCAGGCGCTCGTGCTGTGCTTGAACCTGGCGCGCGGCTCGGCTGACGCGAAAACGCAGTCCCGTGTGATCAAGCGACACGGCGGCTTCCCATCCGCTCGATCGACGCAGCGGTCCGGGAGAGGATTCGCCGCTGCTTCACCGCGCCTGCTGTCATCGCCACCCTCCGCGGGGCTCGCCCGTCGAGCCGACCCCTCCTCGCACCGGGTGCAAGCCACATGCCGCGCAGCGAGACTCTGGATGCCGGTGGCGCGAGGGGCTGGGGCGCACAGGCCCACATCGAGCCCGGACTGGGGCGGATCCGGGCGCTCCGCCCGGCGGATCCCCGCGACCAGAAGACGCTGGCAGCGCGCTTTCTTGGCTCCCGCGGGGCCGCTAGACTCCGCCGTTCCGCGGAGGCCGGAAGGGGGCTTCTTGACCGTGATTGGACGCAAGAGCTGAGCGCGGCGAGCCCGATCGAGGTCGGTCTCCTGTGTTGCCCGCGGTGTGAAGGCGATCTCGCCCAGCGGGATGACGGGCTCTCGTGCGCTGGCTGCGGGCGGACCTTCGAGATCCGCGACGGCCTGCCCATGCTCTTCTGGCCGAACGAGTGGTCTGGCGACCGTCCGGATGTCACCGACCAGGTCAAGGACTTCTACGAAGAGACGCCATTTCCGAACTACCAGGAGTTCGACAGCGTCAGCAGCCTGATCCGAAAGGCGCGTCAGGGCCGGTTCGCGAAGCTCCTCGACGACCAGGCACCGGCGGGCGCGCGTATCCTCGAGTGTGGCTGCGGGACCGGGCAGCTCACCAACTTCCTGTCGATCGCGAATCGCACGGTCTACGGCGTGGACATCTGCGTCAACTCTCTCGGGCTCGGCCAGGAGTTCAAGACTGCCAACTCCCTGGGAGGCGCCCACTTCCTGCAGATGAACCTCTTCCGGCCGGCGCTCCAGCGGGAGTCCTTCGATCTGGTGATCTCGAACGGTGTGCTGCACCACACATCCGACCCGTATCTCGCCTTCGAATCGATCTCGCGGCTCGTGAAGCCCGGCGGGTACATCCTGGTCGGCCTCTATCACCGTTACGGGCGCCTGATCACCGACTTCCGGCGCGTGATCTTCGGCGCCCTGGGCGACCGCCTGGCCTTCCTCGACCCGAACCTGCGCCACAGCGACGCGAGTTCGCCTCGCTGGAAGGCCTGGTTCATGGACCAGTACAAGCATCCGCACGAGTCGAAGCACACCATCGGCGAGGTGCTGGGCTGGTTGGATCGGGTCGGATTCGACTTCGTGAAGAGCCTGCCGCGCGGCAAGCCCTTTCAGCCGATCCGCAGCGACGAAAACCTCTTCGATCCGGAAGAGCCCGGGAGTACGCTGGAACGGTTCGCGGTCGAGTTCGCGATGATGTTCAGGGGAAGCCGCGAAGGCGGCTTCTTCATCGTCATCGGAAGGAGGCCTGCGGCGCGCTAGCGAGCCCCACCCACGCCGAGGATCCGGGTCAGAACAGCGTGTATAGCAGCAACGTCCCCGCCGACTGGACGGAACCGCCGAGCAGCGCGAAGAGCGCCATGATCACGATGAGGGGGACGATCCAATAGACCTTCTGACGAAAGGCGAACCGGACGAACTGCTGCAGTAGCTTGCCGGAATACGCGATCCTACCCATGCCTATCTCCTCGGAACCCGCGCTTCACGAGTTCGCTCCGCCGCCCCAACCGTCGGTCTTCTGTGTGTCAAGCTGGTCTCCCTTTTCCAGCAGGAAGTCCCCGAGCACCAGGCAGTCCATTTCGGTGCGCATGAAGCAATTATACGCATCATCCGGAGTGCATACGATCGGCTCGTCGCGCACATTGAAGCTGGTATTGATGATCACTCCGCAGCCCGTCTGCTCCTCGAAGGCCTCGATGATCGCGTAGTACCGCTCGTTCGTGCTGCGGCTGACGGTCTGGATGCGCGCCGAGTAGTCGACGTGGGTGACGGCGGGGAGACTCGAGCGCGCGCGGTTCACCCACTCGTGGATCTCGAGCCCCTGCTCGTCTCCTTTCGGGGCGACACGCAGGTCGTCGTTTACGGGCGCCACCAGCAACATGTACGGCGACTTGCGATCGATCTGGAAGTAGTCCGAGACGCGCTCCTCCAGGCACGAGGGCGCGAACGGCCGGAAGCTCTCGCGGAACTTGATCTTCTGGTTGAGGATCGACTGCATCTTCTCCGAGCGCGCGTCCGCGATGATCGAGCGGTTGCCGAGCGCGCATGGGCCGAACTCCATGCGCCCCTGGAATAGACCGACGACCTTCTCTTCCGCGATCAATTCGGCGATCGATCGCGCCCAGTCGCCCTCGAGCAGCTCGCGGTAGACACAGCCGTTCGCGCCCAGAAAGCCCTGGATCTGCTCGCGCGAGAACTCCGGGCCGAGATACCCGCCCTGCATCGAGTCGCGGGACGGATCCGGATCGCGGGCGTTGTCGAACTCGCCGTACCAGACCTGCAGCGCGGCGCCGACGGCGCTGCCGGCGTCGCCGGCGGCGGGCTGGATCCAGATGTCGTCGAAGAGGCCCTCGCGAAGGATCTTGCCGTTGGCGACGCAGTTGAGGGCCACGCCGCCGGACAGGCAGAGGTGGCTCTTGCCGGTACGCTGCTTGGCACAGCGCGCGAGCTTCATCGTGATCTCTTCGGTGACTTCCTGGACCGAGCGAGCGATGTCCAGCTCGCGCCGGGTGATCGGGGCCTCCGGGTCGCGCGCAGGCCCGCCGAAGAGCTCGTCGAACTTCTGATTGGTCATCACGAGGTCGTCGAGGTAACCGAAGTAGTCCATGTCCAGCCGGAACGAGCCGTCGTCCTTGATGTCGATGAGCTTCGACTTGATCAGATCCGTGTACCGGCCTTCGCCATAGGGCGCGAGGCCCATGAGCTTGTACTCGCCCGAGTTGACCTCGAACCCCGTGAAGTAGGTGAACGCCGAGTACAGCAGACCCAGAGAGTGGGGGAAGTCGATCTGCCCCAGGATCTTCAGCCGGTTGCCCTCGCCGACGGACAGCGTCGCCGTCGCCCACTCACCGACGCCGTCGACGGTCAACACTGCCGCGTCGCGGAATGGCGAGGGGTAGAACGCTGCCGCGGCATGGGACTCGTGATGGGAAGGAAAGTACAGGTCGTCTGGCGCGTCGACGCCGCAGTGCTTCAAGCCGTCCTGGATGCGCGGCTCGATCCAGAGCTTCTCGGTCAGCCACAGGGGCACCGCCTTCATGTACGGCCTCAACCCGGCGGGTGCCACGGAGAAATAGGTCTCGAGGATTCGGTGGAACTTGAGGATGGGCTTGTCGTAGAAGGCGACGGCATCGAGATCGCTGCCGCTGATGCCCGCTTCGGCGAGGCAGTAGAGGATCGAGTGAACCGGAAAGCTGTCGTCGTGCTTGACGCGGGTAAAGCGCTCTTCCTGGGCGGCGGCGACGATCTCGCCGTCGCGGACGATGCTGGCCGCGGCGTCGTGATAGAAGCAGCTGATTCCGAGGACGTCCACGGCTAGTACTGGCTATCGAGCGATGACGTCGCCGCGGTGGGGCCTTTCGTGGGCTCCCAGTTCCAATAGCTCTCCGCGTCTGGCTCGAAGAACCGCTTCAACCGGTCGTGACGGCCTCGCCGGAAGAGCACGCCGAAGGGCACGAAGAAGACGTAGAAGATCGTGGCCAGCGAGATCCACATGACCACGCGGCCGAGCCGGCCGGCGACGGCCTCGAGGAGGTTCTCCAGTGCCGAGAACACGCCCTTCGGCGACAGCATGGCCGAGAGGAAGACGACGCCGGCCGCCCCGAGCATGATGAAGGGCAGGGTTCGCGCATCGAAGAAGAACATCAGCGCGCCAGCGATCGCCGCCCCGACGGCTGCCTGCGCCGCGCCGCGAATGCGCGCCCGGCGCGCGGTTTCGGTGCCAGTGAGGGCGTGGTCCGGGTGCCAGATCACCGCCGCCGCCTCGGGGCGTCCAGGTTTGGGGGCGACCATCCTCGTGCACTCCTTCTCGGCCGGTCGAACGCGCGGCGCAGACGGATCTGGCGTCGTACCGCGACCTCCGGATCGTTCTGGGGTCTCCCGGGGCGGTTCTTGCGGTGTCCCCATCGCCTCGAGCGTCACGTCGGACAGAGGGAGATTCTAACACGGCCGGTCCGGATTGCCGGAGCGCGATCCGAGCCACTGTCCGCGGTTCCGAGGGATTCGGTCCGCCGCCAAGCGGGCCGGGCCCGGGAACCCGCAGGCGACCGGCACCCGTCGTGCAACTCGGCGCGACGCACCCGCGCCCGCCGCCGCGCAGCCGTCTCAGGTGCCGTTTGGCACCCGGGCGCGGGGAGCGGAGAGATCGATGCCACGCGATTCGAGCACGGCCGCCTCGACGAAGGGCACCATCGACTCGACCACGTACCGATACATGAGGGCGCGCGGGTGGGCGCCCATCGCCCAGATGAAGAGGTCGTCGAAGGTGTAGCCGTCGGCCAGGGCGCGTTCGAAGTCGTCCCCCCCGCGCACCACCGGGATATCGTGCTGGCTGGCCAGCGAATCGATCGTGTCCATCACCGGGCGCTCGTTGCGCCAGGGATAGTTGAACCAGATCAGCGGAACGCCGAAGGCTTTGGTGAGGCCCTTGATGCGCGTCATGTCGGCGTTCAGTCCGGCGGTGTACTCGCCGTCGACCTTTCCCCTCACTTCGCCGACGACGTTTCGATTCATTTCGGAGGCGAGCTGCTTTCCCATGCCCATCTCTCGGCGCTTCTCATCCGGGAACCAGCGCTGTCCCCCGCCCTCCGGCCCGTCGTACTTCTCCTTCTCGAGTACGGCGAAGGCGATGGTCATGAGGCGGAACAGCTTCACGTGGAGCAGCGTCTGGCGGACCTTGGGCCAGGTAATCCCCCGCCGCCGCGAATCGGATTCGAGCTTGTTCCACAGGTTGTTGGCGCCGGCCGAGACCATCACGATGTCGGGCTGGATCTGGATGAGCTGCGCTTCGAGTCGACTCGCCACGAACGCCGAGTTGACGCCGGGGAAGCCGAGATTCAGCACGTTGAAATTCCACTGTGGGAAGCGCTCGTCGAGCGCCCGCTGAAGCTGCGCGGGGTAGGCATCGGCCTCGGGCAGGGGCGCACCGTAGGTGTGTGAATCGCCGACGCAGAGGATCGTGATGGTGCCTGCATCACCGCCGCGGCCGGCGGATCTGCGCAACAGCGGCGTGGCGACGGCGGATGCGAGCTGGAGGCCGACCTCGATCAACACCAGTGTCATGACGACCGCAACGACGACCTGTCGCACCAACCGCTTCACGCCGCGGAGAATACCACAGGCGATCTCGCGTTTTCCGAGTCTGGAGAGGTCGCTGGACTGAGGTGGCGACCGGCCCCTATCATGTCCAGAGGCGACCGAGGTGAGCCATGGGCGAGCAGTACGACCTCCTGATCCGAGGCGGCACCTTGGTCGACGGAACCGGGTCCGCCGGCGAGCGGGGCGACCTCGGAATCCGCGACGGACGCATCGCCGCGCAGGGCGATGTCGCCGGGAGCGCGCTCCGCACGCTCGACGCAGACGGCTGTGTCGTGGCGCCGGGCTTCGTCGACATCCACACCCACTACGACGCGCAGATCCTGTGGGACCGGATGCTGTCGATCTCGCCGTGGCACGGCGTGACGACGGTGGTCATCGGAAATTGTGGCTTCGGCGTGGCACCGACGCGGCCCCCGCACCGCGAGTTGATCCTCCAGACCCTCGAGAGCGTCGAGGGCATGTCCCTGGCCGCACTCCGCGAAGGCGTTGGCGAAGACTGGCCCTTCGAGACATTCCCGGAGTATCTAGACGCCATCGAGGCTCGTGGAATGGCGATCAACGTCGGAGCGCTCATCGGTCATACGCCGGTGCGCCTCTACGTCATGGGCGAAGACGCGACGGAGCGCGAGGCCACCGGGGACGAGATCGCCCTGATGGCGCGCATCGTCGCCGAAGGTCTCGAGGCTGGCGCCTTGGGCTTCGCCACCTCCAAGGCGCCGACGCACGTGGGCTACGCCGGCAAGCCGGTTCCGAGCCGAGCGGCTTCCTTCGAGGAGATCCAGGCCCTGGCCGACGGACTCCGCGATGCGGGGCACGGGTTGATGCAGGCCACCGTGGGCCGCGGTCTCTTCCTCGACGAGCTGGCCGTCATCGCGCGCCGGATCGGGCGGCCCGTGAGCTGGACTGCGCTGCTCGCTGGGCTCTTCGGGCCCGACGGTCACCAGCGCGCCCTCGAGGAGACGGAGAAGATGCAGGGCGATGGGGTCGAGGTGGTGCCGCAGGTGTCGTGCCGACCGCTCGTCGTCGAGTTCCAGATGAAGGCGCCCTTCCCTTTCCAGAGCATGGCGATCTTCAAGGACGTTTCCGCCGCGGACTTCGAGGGGAAGAAGCGCCTGTACGCCGACCCGGACTGGCGGGCCTGCTTCCGAGGACGCCGCACCGACGGCGTGCTCACGGGACGCTGGGAGGACATGGTCATCACCGAATGCCCGGGTGATCCATCCCTCACGGATCGGCGCCTGCGCGACGTTGCCGACGAGCGCGGCGTACACCCGGGAGATCTGCTGCTCGACCTCTCCCTGAAGAGCGAGCTCTCTGCCCGCTTCCGCATGCCCGTCGCGAACACCGATGAGGCTGCGGTCGCGGAGCTGCTGTCCCATCCGGGAACGGTGCTCGGCCTCTCCGACGCGGGCGCCCACGCCAGCCAGCTCTGCGACGCCTGCGCACCCACGCACCTGCTCGGGCACTGGGTGCGGGAAAAGGGCGTACTATCGCTGGAGGAGGGCGTGCGTCAGTTGACATCGGACACCGCCGACCGCTTCGGTCTCGTGGGTTGCGGTCGGCTCGAGGTCGGCCGCGCCGCCGACGTCACGGTCTTCGATCCGGAGACGGTCGGGTGCTCCGAGCTGCGGCGGGTGCGCGACCTCCCGGCCGGCGCTGACCGCCTGGTCTCGGACGCCTCGGGCATCCGGGCGGTGCTCGTGAATGGCACACTCGTGCGCGAGGACGGCTGCGACGTCGTCGATCCCGACGGTCCACTCCCGGGCCGCCTACATCGAGGAGGGCGGGCATGAACTCCCCCATCATTTCCGCAGACTCTCACATCACGGAGCCGGCCAACACCTACATCGATTACATCGATCCGAAGTACCGCGACCGTGCCCCCCGCATGGAGCGCAGCGAGAAGGCCGGAGACATCTTCGTGATCCCGGGCATGGCGAGGCCGGTGCCGATGGGTCTGGTGGCCGCTGCCGGCAAGCCGGCGGAGGAGATCCGGGTCCACGGCGTGCTGTTCGAGGAGATGCACCGCGGTGGCTGGGATCCCGAGGCGCGGCTCGTCGACCAGGTCCGCGACGGCGTCAGCGCGGAGATTCTCTACCCCACGGTGGGCATGGTGATCTGCAACCACGAGGACCTCGACTACCGGAAGGCCTGCTTCGACGCCTACAACCGCTGGATCACCCGGTACTGCGCGCCCCATCCGGACCGCCTGCTCGGCGTCGGGCAGACGGCCATGCGCACTCCGGAAGAGGGGATCCGCGACATCGAGGAGATCAAGCGCCTGGGACTCCGCGGCGTGATGATGCCGGGGCATCCCGGCGTCGACGACTACGACTCGCCGGTGTACGACGATTTCTGGCGGGCGGCCATCGACCTCGGCCTGCCCCTCTCTTTCCACATCCTGACGACGCGGGGAGAGCGGGCCCGGGGCCCCTACATGAACAACTTCCTCACGGTCGTCCGCGGCTGCCAGGACATCATGGGAATGCTGGTGCTGGGCGGTGTATTCGAGCGACACGCCCACCTCAAGATCGTCTGCGTCGAGGCGGACGCCGGCTGGGTGCCTCACTACATGTACCGGATGGACCACGCCTTCGAGCGTCACAGAAACTGGCTGCCGCCGGGCCAGGAGCTCTCGAAGCGGAGTACTTTCGCGAGCACGTCTACGTGACCTTCCAGGACGACTGGGTCGCCTTCAAGACCGCTGATCTGATGAACTGGCGCCGCCTGATGTGGGCCAGCGACTTCCCGCACAGCGATTCCACCTGGCCCTGGTCGATGGAGACGCTGGCGGAGCACGCCGGAGAGCTCTCGGCGGAGCAGACCGACGCGATCCTCGGCGGCAACGTGATCGATCTCTACGGCATCGACACGACCACGCTCTCGTAGCACCGCCGGGGTCAACGCCGCGAGAGGCGCGGAGTCTCCGGACCCCAGCCCAGAACCTCGTCGACGCGCGCCGCGCAGCGGTCGTCGGTGCCGGCGCAGCGGCGCCACAGCTCGTGCATCGACCCCGGGTCGAATGGCGCCGCGTGATGGTAGTACTTCGCGAACACGCGAGAGAGGTCGCTGGCGACCTCGAAGGTCGGCGGCAGGTGCCGGGACCCGTCTGCGCGGAAGAGCAGGTCGAGCCCGTTCAGCACGTCCGGCTGGAGCGCCGCGGCGTACTTCTCGCTGGTGCGGGCGCGCGCTAGGCTGACGGCGAGAATCTGGGAGTCGGGCTCCTCGTGCAGCCACTGGGCGAAGAGTGTGGCGCAGCGCGACAGGTCGAGGTCGCAGGTCTCCCGCAAGAGCTCCAAGCGCTGCTCTGCCGGGAACGCTCCGCGGAACGACGCGCGGTAGCGGGCGATGAGCGAGTTGCGCGCGCCCGCCGCCGCCGCCTCGCGGGCCAGGCCTTCCGGCAGGCCCCCCGCCGCCCCGAGGAAGAAGGCACGGGCCGTGTCGTGGCTCAGGATCGGGTGGAGGATCGAGTGCACCCGGTCCGGCAGCTGCGCGCGCTCCACCACGCCGAGAGGCAGCGCTTCGTGGGCCAGCAGCCGCGGGAAGGAGCGGATCGGCAGGGCTTCGAGCTGCCGGCGGAAATCCGGACGCTGCCAACGCGCTGCGAGACGGGCCAGGTCGACCGGCTGCTCGCGGTTCTCGAAGCCGAGGATGATGAGATCGGTCCCGCGCCCGTACCAGACCGACACGCGTTCGAAGACCACGCGAAAGGTGTTGAGCACGAGGGCCACGCTTCGGTCGTCGGTCTCATAGGTGTGGAACCACTGGGCGTACACGCCACCGGGCGCCAGGCGGTCCTTCGCTGCCGCCAGGAACTCGCGCGCGTACAACATCTCGACGCCGGTCACCCACGGATTGCTCGGCTCGGAGACGATGACGTCGAAGCGCTCGTGCCCCCGCATCAGGGTACGGTAGGCGTCGCTCCGGACGATGCGGGTCTTGGGGCTGGTCAGCGCTCCGCGGTTCTCCCTCTCGAAGAGCGGAGCCGCATCCAGCACGCCTTGGGAGATCTCCGCCACCACGACCTGCTCCGTCGAGTCGAGGGCGGCCAGTTCGCCGACGGACATGCCCGTGCCGTACCCGATCACGAAGGCTCGCTCGCACTTCTCGGCGAACATCGCCGGCAGCAGAGCGAGCAGCCCCTGGGTCAGGTTGTCGCCCGGAATGTTGCCATCGGACTTTCCGTTGGTGACGATCGATCGCCCCCGTGGCTGAGTCGCCGTGCTGGTGTCGAAGACCGCCACGGACGTCGTCGGGTCGTCGTCGTAGAAGAGGACGAAGTCGTCGGCCCACTCGCGCCGGGAGCCGGCGAAGTAATCGTCGGGGCCCGAGCCGAGATCTTTGACATCATCCCGGTAGCGGAACAGCCCTGCTGAAAGCCTTTCCGGATCCCAACCCGGCAGCGCCAGCAAGAGCGCCGCGACGCCCGCTGCGACGGACGCGGCCGCCACCCGTGCGCGACGCGCGATGGCGCCGGTGGAGATCGCCGCGGCCACCGCCAGGGCGAAGACGCCGAGCCGGTAGACGTCGTCGAGGTCGAGCCAGAAGAGCAGCAGGTAGCCGCCCAGCAGTGCGCCGAGGAGCGACCCCAGCGTGTTCCAGCAGTAGACGCGGCCAGCGATCTCGCCTACGTCCGCGGCTTCGCGTCTCAGATGATGGAAGATCAGGGGCAACAGCGCGCCCGAGAGCGCGAGCGGAAGGCCGAGGACACAGAGAATTCCGAGGAATGCGGCGAAGTGGAAGGGCAGGAAGCTGCTGGCGTCGTCCGCAAACGACAGCCGCATCGCGTGGGCCCAGTAGGGCGCGTCGTCCATCCGGACGTAGAGCAGCAGCAGCAAGATCACCAGCGTCCACTGGCTCGCCAGCAGATGCGCCGCACGGACCCGCGCCAGAGCCGATACCGCAAAGCTCCCCAGGGCGATGCTCAGCACGAAGGTCGCTACCACCATCGCGAAGGTGAAGTGCGACGCCCCGAGCGCGAAGCCGCCGATGCGATTGACCACCGTCTGGAGGCTCATCATCGCGAAGCCTGCGAGCATCGCGACCGCGCAGAAGGCGAGCACACCCGCGCTCGCCGCACCGGTGGGTGCAGCCGCCGCGTCCGTGCCCCCCGATCGGTCGCGCTCGCGACCGATGGCGACCCGTTCGTGGCGGTTCAGGACGAGGAACGTAATGCCCGCCGCGAGGTTCACCCCACCCATCGCCATCACGGTCGACTCCAGGCCGAGCCAGGGGATCAGCACGAACGCCGCAGCCAGCGCCCCCGCGAAGGCGCCGGTGGTGTTGAAGGCGTAGACGAAGGCGTGGAAGCGGGTCGCGTCCGCGAGGTTGCGGGAGAGGCCCTGGGTCAGCAGGGGAATCGTCCCCCCCATCAGCACCGTGGG
>JBHHVG010000005.1:0-18922 GCA_046754165.1 Myxococcota bacterium | reverse complement strand
GCTTACCGTCGAACAAGTGGGTGAAGTAGGGCCGGTGCCCGGCGCGCAAGCCGGGGCCCGAACTCATGACGGGACCCCGGTTCGGAGCTCGGGGAAGTCGCGGAGCACCGCTCGGGCGTGGTGGATCCGCTGGCGGGCGCGCGTGCTGCCAGGAACGACGGAGGCGAGCCCCCAGAAGACGAGGCGCAGGCACCAGAAGCCGTAGGCCAGGGCCCAGATCGCCGCCGCGTGCCACGGCTCCCCGTGCTTGCGGTGGAGTCGGATCTTGCCGCGGATCAGATGCGTTTCGCGCTGGTGGCTGATCTGACGACCGCTGGCGTTTCCGATGTGGATGATCTCCCCGACGGGGGCGAAGCGGATCGCCCAGTGCTCGCGCCGAAAGCGGAGGCACCAGTCGGTCTCCTCGTAATTGAAGAAGAAGTCGTCGTCGAGCAGGCCCACCTTTTCCATCGCCGCCCGGCGGACCAGCATGTAGCAGCCGGTCACGACGTCGACGTCCCGCTCGCTGTCGCGCTGCCAGCCGCGCATGTGCTCCCGTCCGAAGAACCGCGGGCGTCTGAGCCGGTGCAGGCCCGTCGTCTTCAAGATCGAATTGAGCAGGGACGGGTACTGGAAGCAGGTCGGCTGCAGGGTCCGATCCGGGTTGAGCACCCGGCAGCCGAACACCCCGACGTCCGGGTGCTCGTTCATGTACCGGACCGATCGCTGGAGCACGTCTCCCAGCACCAGGGTGTCGGAGTTGAGCAGCAGAGCGTAACGGCCTCTGGCCCGGCGCAGGGCCTGGTTGTTGGCCGCTGCGAAGCCCAGGTTCTCGTCGTTTCGGAGCAGCCGGACCTGTGGGTACTTCGTCGCGATGAGATCGGCCGAGCCGTCCCCGGAGCCGTTGTCGACCACCCAGACCACGGCGGCGAGGTCTCCGAGGTTCTCGAACACCGACGCGAGGCAGGCGTCCGTGACATCCCGGGTGTTCCAGCTGACGACGACCACGTCCAGCACGATCTCGCCGGCTTCCCGGGGTCGGGCGGTGGGAGTCGTCCTTTCTTCCATGGGCCTGCGGCGCTCCTCTGGTCGACCCGTCGGGTCTCCCTCAGGGGCAGCGGAAGTGTACCGGCTGCGGATTGCCGGTCGATTCGCGCCCGGGAGGCGAAGGGCGGCGAGCTGCGGTCTACCCGGATTCGGCCATTCGGGGGAAGCCCTGAAGGCGCGAAGGACCCTCGATCCCCACGGGGGAGTCGCCGTTCCGGCGCGGCCTCGGCGGCTGTGCACGATCGTCGGGTGGATCGCGTCGGGATTCGCGGCGCTGCGCCGGCCGGCCGCGGTGGGGTGTTCGGCGATCGGCAATCTGCAAAGCGCTGTTGGCCGTTCGCCAGCCGAGTTTCCCCCGGGTGACCGGTGTCACATCGGCAGGATCCGGAAGTCGCGATATATCATGGGAAGTGAATACGGAGTGCTCACACTTGATGTCGATTCGAATCGGTTCCATCGTTCTCGCGTTTGCACTCACCGCGCTTGCGAACTCGGCCGACGCCGACTGTGCCTGTGGCTCGACCGACCCGGCCAACAGCTGCAGCGGCCAGTCCGCCACGCAGACGCACAAGGGCCACAGCATCACGTGGGAGTTCACGTGCAACGGCCAGGCCTGCGAATGCGGCCAGTTCGTCACCGGCGACTATTGGGTCGTTCCTGTGGATGCCAGCGGCAATCCGGCGCCGTCGGTCCAGGTGAACGGAATCAGCGGGCTCAACGGCGGTGGCGCCGCCGTGAACCCGAGCAGCCCGGACGAGCAGGGCGTGTTGCCGAACTCCTACCAGTATGTTGCGAGCCTGAACATCGCGTCCCAGCTTCCGAAGGCGATCTCGCCCGGGACCTCGATCATCGCGAACAAGCGCCGCACCAGTGGCTGCTCCTACGGCTCGGTGGCGAACGGTATTTGCACCCACGTCAGCTCCGTGTTGACGGTGCTCGGCGCGGCTCCGCCGGGTGCCGGCTCGACGGTGTTCCGGCCGCCGTTCGCCGGCAGCATCAAGCCTCTCTTCTCCGTGAACGACGTCGTGCCTGAGCGGATTCCGGCGATCCCGAGCATCAATCCGTCGAACAACCAGAACAGCATGTCGAACATCCGCGACCGCTGGCGCGTCCCGGCCTACGACCTGCGGCGGCTCGGAACCCACAGCCGCGCCTACCTGCCCCAGGACGCCATGCAGACCTACGGCGGCGACAACGCCAGGGATTTCTACGGCGATCTGCTGAGCGTCATGGGCCAGGAGACATGGGCCCAGAAGCGCGACGCGGTGTACGCGTTGATGCAGCGCGGAATCGACATCTACGGCATCTGGAAGGCGGGCGGCAAGTGGCCCGCCGGCGCCGGTCAGCACATCGGCCGAAAGGGCCCGCTGGTGTTCCTGTCGGCGATGCTCGACGACGATGCCCTGCGCGCCGAGGTGTCGTCTATCCACGACGACAATTGGAACGACTTCGACGAAGACGGACACCTCGCAGCCGGATTCAACGGTGTCATCCTCCACACCCAGAAGGCGAGCAGCTACCACAGTGCCTTCAACTGCGGCGAGGACCGCTACTGGGGCACCATGTTCAACAAGCTGAAGCTGGGACGCCGTGCGGGCAATCAGGATTGCGGGGATCCCTACGGCTACATCGACGGCGGCACCTGGCCCGGCGGTGAGTACCAGGGTTGCTGCACCGCCGGCAACCTCATTGCCTTCTCCCTGACCCAGGTCCTGATGCCCGAGATGAAGGCCGCCCAGGGGAGCGACCACGTCATCCAGTACGCGGATCGCTACACCCAGAACACGAACTTCGACCAGGACAACGGCTTCGCCTGGACGAAGCCCGACTTCTGCGCCCCGCCGGACCCGGCCGAGAGCAGCACCTGCAGCCCGACCAGGGGCGGCACCGGCTGCACGAAGTACAAGGTCACCTGGGGACCGGATCCGAACAATCCGGGGCAGTGCATCACCCACGGCGGTGACCCGATGAGCGATGGGCGCTTCGCCGCGAACCACGGCACGGGCAAGACCGACAAGATCCCATCGCTCGCCGTGCGGCTGTACAAGACGCTGCGCCCCTGCGCGGACGGCTGCGGCTGCACCGGCCAGGAGGGCGTCTGCACGGCCAGCAGCAATGGGGGCGGCGGGGGCGTCACGCAGCCGACCGTGCTGGCCGCGCCGTATCTCGCACCCGAAGCCGATCCGCCGAGCGCCAACGGCGGGGGTGGCGCCACGACACCGCCGCCCGTGCCGCCAGCAACTCCCGCGAGCTTCCCCGATGCGAGCAGCACCGGCCTGGCCAACTGCAGCGGCCCGCGCCAATCGACCGGGCCGCTCACGACGACCGCAGACGGTCAGATCCTCGAGAACCTGGACGTGGCCGGCAACATCGTCGTCAAGCACAACAACATCACGATTCGCTGCGTCAAGGTGGACGCCGGCTTCGTGGCGGGCACCAGCGGCATCGACAACGCCGAGCTGAGTCCCAACAAGACGGGCCTGCTCGTCGAGGACAGCGAGATCACCGGCTACTGTCGCAAAGGCATCCGCAGCTACGGTGGTGGCATCTTCCGGCGGCTCGACGTCCACGGCGGAGACGACGGCGTCTTCATGCACGCGAACGCAACCCTCGAGGACAGCTACATCCACGACCTGGGGCACCCGAGCTCCTGCGGCCCCGGGGCCCCGCACTACGACGCGGTCCAGTCCATGGGCGGCTCGAACATCAACATTCTCCGCAACCGGCTCGAGGGCCCCTACCAGAACCAGACGTCGGCGATCCTGGTGCAGTCGACCAGCGTCACCGGCGCACTGACGGACGTCACCATCGACGGCAACTGGCTGTCCGGCGGCACCTTCACCCTGTATGTCGAGGACAAGGGCGGGGCGGTCCCGACGAACGTGCGCGTGCTCAACAACGTCTGGGACCAGGGCGGCTGGAAGTTCGGACCGCGCCAGGTGGAGAAGGGCGCCGGCTGGCAATGGATCGGCAACACGTTCAGCGACGGCAGCGTATTCGCTGACTGACGGGCGCCGCCTGCGTACGCCGCGGGCGCTCGAACTCACCGCGAAGATTTCGGATTCTCCTTCTCCAGGTATATTCTCCTGTCTGCCTTCACGACCGGTCCGCGAATCGAGTCGCCTCGGGCCGAAGGAGATGCTGCACGTGCGCCTCGACCCCCTGGTGAAGTTCTCGCGCTCCCTCGCCGTGCTGGCGATCTGCGACCCGGGATCGCTGGGCGACGTTCCGCGTTGGCTCGGCTCGCTGGTCCGGCGCTCGCGGGGTGCGCAGCCGGCGGTGTTCGCGGCGCCGCGTCCCTCCTATACCTACCGCGCCATCCGCTGGGTGGAGTCGGTGCTCACACCGGATACGACGGTCTTCGAGTACGGAACGGGCGGCTCGACACTCTTCTACGCCCGGCGTGCGAAGCTGGTGGGGGCCGTCGAGCACCACCCGGAGTGGTTCGAGGCGGTGGTGGAGCAGCTCCGGCACCGGGGACTGGACGCTGCCGGTGTCGTCCTGGCGGCGCCCCAGACGCCGGAGGGGCCGGAAGATCGGGAGCGGTACCGCTCCCACAAGGACCCGTATCAGCAACAGAGCTTTCGCGACTATGTCCGCTCCATCCGCGCCCACGAAGACGGGAGCCTCGGCCTGGTGAGCGTAGACGGCCGCGCCCGTGTCGCCTGTGTGCGGGAATCGATCCCCAAGGTGCGCGACGGGGGATACCTCGTCCTCGACAACTCCGAACGCGACCGCTACCGCGAGGCTTTCGAGCTGCTGTCGCGCTACGAGTGCCTGGATTTCAGCGGCCTCGGGCCATTCTGCACCGAGCCCTGGAGCACGACGGTCTGGCGCGTCCGCCACTAGCCCAACCGGGAGTCCTCGGGCTCTGTCGGAGGAGCAATCACCTGCCCGACGCAAGCCGCGCGACGGCGCTCAGGGCAGGGGCGTGACGTCGACGGGGCCGAAGGACGCGTCCACGTGGTGGGCCACGGGGCAGACCGATCCGGCCTGGGGATCCGACAGGCTCGCCTGCTGCTGCACGTCCCAGGCGGTCGGCTCCGTCGTGCCCTCTTGCCACACCTTCAGGCTGTAGAGCCCGCCAACGCCGGGGATCGTCTCCACCCGCATCTTGAAGATGTAGGGGACGTCGAAGGCCAACGGCTTGCGGGCCCGGGTGACGATCCCGAGGTTCCCGGCGATCCGGAGCTGGGTGTCGCCGTTGGATTCGAACAGGTGCCAGCCGATCGCTCCGAGGGGATAGAAGGCGCGGGCGGGCTGGTGGCTTCCTGTCTGGGTGTGGCCGACCCAGCGCATGATGATGCCCACCGCCGGGTTGTTGCTGGGCGGCAGGAAGCCGCCGGGATCGAAGCTGTGGATCGTGATCGGGACGGTGACCTCGTAGTCGCCCCACACGAGGTCGCCGACACAGACGAAGCGGTCGTAGTCGATCTGCTGGGGTCGCAGCAGGCCGTTCACGATGTCCCATTTGCCGTCCACGACCTGTACGACGTCCTGAAGATCGACGACCGTCGACCAGTCCGTGATGGAGTACGGGGAGGGCCAGACGTTGGTGTCATCGTACTCCACGAACACCAGTGTGACGCTCTGGTTGCCGAGGGTGTCCGTGGCCGTGATCGCCACGGTGTTCATGCCCAGCTGGAGGTTCGCGATGTCGATGTCCGCGTTGAAGTCTCCGAGGTCGGCGAGACGGCGCGTGTCCGGCCCCATGTTGAGGCTCCACTCCGGCCCACCGTTCAGGCTGTAGCTCAGCGACGCCACGCCGTCCGGGTCGGTCGCCGTTCCCAGGATGTTCGCCCATGGCTGGGGCAGGCCGATGTGACCGAAGCGCTGGATCGTCCCGTACCAGACGTCCACGAGCGGCGCGCCGTTGGCGCCGGGAAGTGGCGTCGTGACCTGGAGCTGTTGGGTGCTGACCTGACTCAGGGCGTCCATGGACTGGATCTCGACGAAGTAGGTCGTGTTCGCGGTGAGATTCTCGAGTACCACCGCGTGGTCGTGGCCGAGGATCGGGTCGGAAACCATGCCGAGCTCGTAGCTACTGGTCAGGCCGTAGCGGCCCACCGACGTCCCGGGCTCATCGGTTCGCCAGCTGAGCTGCATGGCGGTCGCTCCGACGAAGGTCTGCACTCGGTGGATCAGCGGGGCCAGATCGTCTGGCGGAGTCGTGCCGTCTTCCGGCGAAACCGGCGTGTCCGTCACGAAGAAGTAGTCGACCACCGCGTCGAAGGCCGGAGCGGCACCGGCGTTCAGCGCGAAGACACCCACGCGGTTGATCGTCGTGGCGTGGATGAACGACGTTGCAGTGATCCAGGTCTGGCCGTCCTCGGAGTACAGGAAGGTCCAGGAGTCGCCCTGGCGGTTGACCCGCAGATAGATCTCGCCGGCGGCGGGTACCGAAATCGGGGTGTTGACCTGCGTCGTGGCCTGGAACGCGACGAAGCTTGCCGCAAAGACGCGCAGGGCGACACCGTCGCTGAAGACGTCGAAGCGCAGGAAGCTGCCGGGAATCGACTCGACGAGGATGCCCTGACCCTGTACCGACGCGTTCGGCAGGGACGCGAACTTCGCCTCCACCTCGAAATCGCCGTTTGCGACGTTCTGGGTGATACGGGGCGCGTCGAGGCCGCCGGTCCAGGCGTCGTGGGCCGTACCGATCGGGATCGAGAGGATCAGATCGGCGTCCGGGGTGCCCGCACCGCTCGTCATCACGTACGTGTCATCGAGCGGAGAGGTGTAGGTCCAGGTCGCCGTGTCGAGGTTCTCCCGGTTGAAATCGTCCGAGGTGATGCCGGTGGGGCTACCGCCGCCGGAGTCCGGCGGCGTCACGAAGCTCTGGTCCGGCTCCACGTCCGCGATGCCATTGCCGGCCACCGAGGACACCTCCAAGTGATAGGTCGAGCTGGGCACGAGGTTCGTCAACGTCAGCGAGTGCTGCGTGACCAGGGATGTCTGTTGCAGCGTGCCGTTCTCGTAGGCAATGGTCGGTCCGTACCGCACGATGCTCGTCGCCGGGATGTCCGTCGACCAGGTCACACTCGCTGCGAACGGACCCGGTGTCACCACGACGTTCGAGATCACCGGCGGTGTCACGTCTACGATGAAATTGGCGGTGACGTTGCGGTCCGCGACCATCGAGAGCAGCAGCGGGTTGTCGCTGCTGACGATGTCACCGCTCCAGTTCGTAAAGGCGTTGCCCATGTCCGGGATCGCGGTCAGCGCGACCGGCGCGCCGCAGGTGTAGGTGGGTTGATCCGGGCTGACACTCACGCTGCCCGAGCCGTTGACGCCGACCGTCAGCGTCTTGGGGCTGGGATCGCCGGAGACCGTCCCGTCCTCGGGAACGATTGGCGATGCGGTCTCGAAGGCGTAGTCGACGATCGCGGTAAAGGCCGGGTCGCTGCCGGAGTTGAGGGCGAAGACCCCGACCTGGGAGACCGCCATGACGTGCGTGAAGGTGGTCGCCGTGATCCAGGCGAGGCCGTCATAGGAGTACTCGAGGGTGAAGACGTCCGCGGCGCGGGTCACGCGCAGGCTGATTTCACCGCTCGGCGCTGCCGCGATCGCGGAATTGGTTTCGATGGTCGCGGTGAAGCCGACAAAGCTGGCAGCGAAGATGAAGAGCGCCCCGGAGTTCGAGAAGACATCGAAGCGCACGAAATTTCCGTTTGATTCCTCGACGACGATTCCCTGACCCTGGATCGAGCTGACTGGGACCGACTCGAAGCGGACTTCGAACTGGAAGTCTGTATCCGCGGATGTCTGCATCACCCGCGGCGCGTTCATGCCCGTCACCCACATGTCGTGTGGCGCGCCGCCGGCGACGCCGATCTCGAGGTGGGCGGCGGAGGTGCCCACGCCGAAGATGTCGAAGCTGGCGTCCAAGAGCGGATCGACCGTGGTCCATTGTGGTCCCAACAGGCCACACGCCACGTTGAAGTCGTCCGACACGAGGCCAGACGGTCCGCCGGTATCTGCGGGCGTCGTCAGCTGTCTCGTCCGCGATGACGATGTCACTTGCCGCCGCGATGCCGGTCCCGCCGACCGACGAGACCTCGTAGTGGTACGTCGAGCTGGGCGTGAGGCTCGGGAGCGTGACGGAGTGCTGCGTGACCAGCGGCGTCTGCTGGATGGTGCCGTTCTCGTACGCAACCGTCGGACCGAAGCTCACGACGCTCGTGGCTGGCACGTCGGTCGTCCAGGTCACGGTCGCCGAAAACGGACCGGTGGTGTGGGAGACGTTGGAGATCAGGGGCGGCGACGTGTCCGGCACGAAGGTCGCCGTCACGTTCCGATCGGCAGACATGGTGAGGATCAGCGGATTGACCGTACTGGTGACGTCTCCGCTCCAATCCGTGAAGGCGTTCCCCACGTTGGCAACCGCCGTCAACGTGACCTGATCACCGCAGGCGTAGCTGCCCTGGTCCGGGCTCTTCGTGACGCTGCCGCCGCCGACCACGTTCACCGTCAGCAGCTTCGGACTCGGGTTGCCCGAGACCGTCCCGTCCTCGGGAACGATGCGGGTGGCCGTCTCGAAGAAGTAGTCGGCCACGGCGGTGAAGGCTGGGGAGCCGCTGGCGTTCAGCGCCGTCACGCCCACCTGGGTGACGGTGAGGGTGTGATTGAAGATCGCCGCGGTGATCCAGTTCTGGCCGTCGTATGAGTAGTCGTAGGTCCAGGAGGCTCCCTGGCGTTTCACGCGCAGGGTGATCTCTCCCGCCGGGGGCGCGGCAATCGCCGAATTGATGCGAATGTTCGGCGAGAAGTTGACCATGCTCGCCGAGAAGATGCGCAGTGCGCCGCTCGTGCTGTAGACGTCGAAGCGCACGAAGTTGCCGTTCGATTCCTCGACGAGGATCCCCTGGCCCTGGACCGTGCTGACCGGGACCGACTCGAACTTGACCTCGACTTCGAAATCCTCGTCCGCGGAGGCCTGCATCAGGCGCGGCGCGTCCATGCCCGTAACCCAGAGGTCGTGCGCGATGCCGGCCGCCACGCCGATCTCGAGATGGGCGTTCTGGGTTCCGACGCCGACCACGTCGAAGCTGGCGTCGAGTAGCGGGTCCACGGCGGTCCACTCCGCGCCGAGCACGCCGCAGGCGAGGTTGAAGTCGTCCGACACGATGCCGGAGTGCGGCGTCGTCGTGAACGTCCCGTCGGGACCGATGTCCGCCACGCCGTTCACGGCCACGGACGACACCTCGACGTGGTAGGTCGAACTCGGCAGCAGATTCGGGAGCAGCAGCGAGTGCTGCGTCACCAGGGTCGTCTGCTGGATGGCGCCGTTCTCGTAGGCCGTGCTCGGCCCGTAGCTCGCGACGCTGCTGGCCGGGACGTCGGTCGTCCAGGTCACCGTCGCCGAGAACGGACCCGGGGTGGTGACGACGTTCGTGATGACTGGAGGCGTGAGATCGGGCACGAAGCTGGTCGTCAGATCCCGATCCTCGGCCATCGACGGCAGCAGCGGGTCGTGGGGGCAGAGCGGACCGCCAACGGGAACGAGGGGGTCACAGCCGAAGCCGACGGCGGGGGCCAGAGACGGCAGCAGCAGAGAGAAGGCGACGGCACTCCAGGCGATCAGGAGGCGAATGGACGCGAGCCGTGGCGATGCCGTCGAATCGCGGAGGTGGGGGGGTCGCATCGCCTGGGACTCCGTCGAGGGCCAGCACCCAACCGCAGCCGGTCCGGATGCGGGCTCGGACCCTTCAGAATACGCGGCCTTGCGCCGGCCTGGAAGGTCTCTCCAACAGGGGCTCATCCGTGACGAAGAGTCTACCATGATTGGGGGTTTTTAGCCTCAGCTCATCCGGATTCATTGATGGATCGAATGGCTAAACTGAATCCCTGGCTGCGCCGTTACAGGGGTGCGTGGGCAGCAGAAATTCCCCCGGGGGGCCGCCTCGGATCCGCTCCCGGGCTCCCACGGAGCCAGCATGCCCGCCAGAGCCAGCTTCCGCGCCGCCCTGCTGTGGTCGTATCTGATGAAGCTCGGCGAGCACGGACTCAGCACCCTGCTGGCGTTCCTGCTGGCGGCGATCCTGGGGCCGGAGCGCTTCGGGCTGGTCGCCATGGCCACCGCCTACCTGATGCTGGCGCGGGCCATCGTGGACCAGGGCCTGTCGGCTGCGATCGTACAGCGGGCGGACCTCCAGCCCATCCATCTCGACAGTGCCTTCTGGATGGTGGCGGCGGGGAGCGTCTGCCTGACCGGGGCGAGCCTGGCGTTGAGCGGTTGGTGGGCGGGGGTCAACGATCTCCCCCAGCTGGGTCTGGTGATCGCGGTGCTGTCGGCCGGCATTCCGCTCGACGGCCTCGTCGTCATCCAGCAGGCGTGGCTCCAGCGGGAGCTGGACATTCGGGCCCTCGCGATCCGCACGAATGTCGCCGTGCTGTGCGGTGGCGTCGTCGGCCTCGCCGCGGCGCTGTCCGGATTCGGCGTCTGGGCGCTGGTGGCGCAGCAGCTGGTCGCGAAGCTCGTCAGCCTCGTCTTGCTCTGGGGCATGAGCCCGTGGCGCCCACGCCTGCGCTTCTCACGCTCGGCGGCCGCCGATCTCTTCCGCTTCTCCTCGGGGACGCTGCTGAGCCGCCTCGGCATCTACGTCAACTCGCGCTCGGACGCGATCCTCATGGGGCTCTTCTTCGGGCCGACCGCAGTCGGGATCTACCGGCTGGCAACACGCCTCGTCACGATGGTGAACGAGACGATGGTCCGCTCGGTGCACTTCGTGTCGTTTCCCGAGCTCTCGCAGCATCAGGGCGACCGCGCCGCCTTCACCGCGAGCCTCGAGCGCTCGATTCGCTTCGCGACGAGCGCGTCGATGCCGCTGCTCGCGGTGTTTGCCGCGACCAGCCCCGAGCTGTTGACCTTCATGGGGCCACGCTGGGCCCCCGCCGTCGGCTGCCTCAGCGTCCTGTGCATCGCGGGCATGCTGGAATCGATCACCATGGTGACCGGCCCCCTGCTCCAGGCCGCCGGGCGGCCCCACGCGCTCGCGCTCCTGCTCTGGTCCCACGCGATTCCCAGCGCCGCGATGATCGCCGGAGTCGCCATGCTGATGCCCAGCGATGACGTCTCCGAGCAGGCCATGGCGATCGCCGCCTCAAGAACGGTGCTCATGCTGCTGGTCTTCCTGCCGATTGCATGGACGATCCTGGTGAGGGTCGGGGGCCTGCGAACCGCGCGCGCCGCGCACGCCCTGGTGCCGCCACTGCTCGGGGCGCTCGTCGGGATCGCGGTTGCGGGCCTGTTGCGGCATCCGCTGCAGCTGCTCCCGGGTCCGCGGTGGCTGAGCGGAGGATCACTGATCGCCGTCTCGCTGCTGGGTACGGGACTGGGTATGCTGGCTCTGGATACGGAACTGCGATCATTTCTGATGGCCCGAGTGCTTGGGGGGTCTCCCTTCGGCGCCGCCGACGCGAGCGAGGTGAGGGGTGTCCGTCGCCCGAAGTGAACGGTACGGCGACGACTGGTCCGCGCGCCAAGGGCGCTCGCGGCGGCTGGTGCGCGACGCAAAGGCTCCAGGGCCAGCGGGGGGAAGCGGCAGCATGACGCGTGTGAGCATCGGCCTGCCGGTGCGCAACGGCGAGCGCTTCATCGCGACCGCGATCCGCTCGCTGCTCGCGCAGACCTTCGAGGACTTCGAGATCGTCATCTCGGACAACGCCTCGACGGACCGCACTCCCGACATCTGCCGCGAGTTCGCGGCAATCGACCCACGGATCCGCTACCACCGCAGCGATCGCGACCTCGGTGCCGGGGCGAACTTCAACCGCGTCTTCGAGCTCTCGACCGGTGAGTACTTCCGCTGGGCGGCCCACGACGACGTTTCCGCTCCAACCTATCTCGAACGCTGCGTCGAAGTGCTCGACGCAGCGCCCGAGGTCGTCGCTGCCTACCCGAAGGCCTCGATCATCGACGAGAACGGGGAGCTGATCGAGCGCTACGACTTCGACGTGGACGCAGACCACGAAGACGTGGCGTCCCGCGTGGCCGGCCAGATCCGCGGGCACCAGTGCTACGAGGTGTACGGGCTGATCCGTCGCAGCGCGCTGGAGCGCACGGATCTCATCGGAGACTTCTTCGCGGCGGACGCAGTGCTGCTGATCCGCCTGGGCCTGATGGGGCGCCTGCGCGAGGTGCCGGAGTGTCTCTTCTCGGTGCGCCGGCACGCAGCGCAATCGGAGAAGATGCGGAAGAATCCACACGAGTACGCCGCGTGGTATCGCACCGGGCAAGGATCCCGGATCGTGCTGCCCTACTGGCGGGTCTTCGGTGAATACTGTCGTGCGATCGCGCGGACCCCGATGCCACTGTCGCAGCGGCTTCGCTGCTTCGCGCTCGTCGGTCGCTGGTTCGTCGCCCGAGCCAAGCTGCTCGCACGAGACCTGAGGCGCGTCCCGGGCCAGGCCATCGCGGTGTTCTCGAGCCAGCGGGCCGATTGATCCGGGACCGGGGGGCCGCGGCTCGATGCGCATACTCGTCGCCATCGCGAATCACGGCACCAAGAACGAAGGCTTCTGTCGGCGCCTGATCGACGAGTACCGCTCGATGTCCCACGACGTCCACGTCGCGGTGCTCTCGAACACCCCGAAGGATCTCGGGCCGGGCGTCGAGGTGATCGTGGGCGTCCCCAGCGCAAACCCCTGGTCGCTTCCGTTCGCCCACGCGCCGCTGTTTCTCGAGCGGGCCGGAGACTACGATCTGTTCATCTACTCCGAGGACGACACCCTGATCACGGAGCGGAACATCGACGCCTTCGTGCGCGCGGCGTCGGTCCTGCCGGATGACGAGATCCCGGGATTCCTGCGTTTCGAGCAGGGACCCGACGGCACCCGGTACATCTCGACGATCCACAGCCACTACCACTGGCTTCCGGGTTCGGTGAAGTCCTGCGGCGAGTTCGTGTTCGCACGCTACACCAACGACCACGCGGCGAGCTTCTTGCTGACCCGCCATCAGCTGCGCCGCGCGATCGACGCAGGTGGCTTCTCGAAGGGTCCGCGTCAAGGGCGCTACGACATGCTCTGCACGGCAGCCACGGATCCTTACGTCGAGGGTGGGCTCACCAAGCTCATCCCGATCTCCCATCTCGAGGAGTTCAGCCTCCGCCACCTCCCGGACAAGTACCTCGGAACCATCGGCACCGAGGCGACCGGTGCGATGCGGGAGATCGAGCGACTGCTCTCACTCGAAGGCGCGGCGCAGCCGATTGGGCCCCTCTTCGACGGGGAGACGCGGCTCGACGACGCGACATGGGACAAGCCTTACTACGAAGACGAGCGGCGCGATCTGTTGTCTCTCGTCCCGGAATCCGCGCGGCGCGTGCTGTTCGTCGGCTCGGGGTCGGGGGCCACCGAGGGAGCGCTGCGCGCCCGCGGTGTGGACGTCGAGGCGGTGCCGATGGACGCGGTCGTCGCGGCCTCGCTCGAGGCGCGCGGAGTCTCGATCCTGCCGCCGGACCTCGGCAGCGCCGCCGTCGCCCTTGACGGCAGCCGCTTCGACTGCGTCGTTCTCTCCGAAGTGCTCGGGCACGTCGAAGATCCCGTCGACTGGCTGCGCCGGGCGGCCGGCTGGGCGGCACCCGGCGGCTCGGTGGTGATCAGCGTCGCGAACTTCCACCACCACGGACTGCTGCGGCGCTGGCTGCGCGGAGACCCGATCGCCCGCCGGGTGTTGTCGCGGTCCGCCAGCTTCGATGAGCTCGGTATCCACCGGACGACCCGTTCGCAGGTCGACGACTGGCTCCGGCGCGCCGGGCTGCGGCGAACCGCGCGCGGGGCTCCGTCCGAAGGGCGGACGGGCGAGCTGTCCCGCCGCTCGGGCGGCCTGCTCGATGTCTTCCTCGATCGGCGGATCACGGTCGCGGCCCGTGCCGCCCGAGGCGGCGCGTGAGCGGTACGGGCGGGCGGGTGTCCTCGATCCGAGACGTCGCCGAGCGGCAGCTGTGCAGCGGGTGCGGCGCCTGCGCCTACATCAGCCCGGACGAGATCGAGATGATCGACATGGTCGAGTTCGGTCGCCGCCCGCTGGTCGCAGACGACCCGCAGGATCCGCGGACCGGCGAGGCCCTGGCGGTCTGCCCCGGTGCGGGCCTCAGCCACGACGTCCGCGCCATGCCCCGGGGCCTCCTTCCCGAGCTGCTGCCCGCGTGGGGGCCCGTCCTCTCGGTCTGGGAGGGTCACGCGACCCACCCAGACGTGCGCTTCCAGGCCTCCAGCGGCGGCGCGGCCACCGCCCTGGCCCTGGCCTGCATCGAGGAGGCCGGCATGCACGGCGTGCTCCACGCCCGCGCACGGCGGGACGTGCCGTACCTGAACGAGACGACGCTGAGCCATACCCGCGCCGAGCTGCTCGCGGCCACCGGCTCGCGCTACGCCCCGGCCAGCCCCTGCGAAGGACTCGAGAGAATCGCCTCGGCACCGGGCCCCTGTGTGTTCATCGGCAAGCCCTGCGATGTCGCCGCGGCCGAGCGGGCCCGCCGCCTGCGGCCGGATCTCGACGCGCGGCTCGGCCTCACCGTCGCGATGTTCTGTGCCGGAACGCCCTCGACGCGGGGGACTCTGGCGATGATGGAGCGATTTGGCATCGAGGATCCGTCCGCGGTGACCAGCGTCCGCTACCGCGGGCGCGGCTGGCCGGGGCTCGCGCGCGTCTCGCTGCACCGACCGGACGGCAGCGAGGTCGAGCACACGGCGACGTACGCCGAGTCCTGGGATCTGCTGCAGCGCTATCGTCAGTGGCGCTGCTACGTGTGTGCCGACCACACCGGCGAGTTCGCCGACGTAGCCGTCGGAGATCCGTGGTATCGCGAGATCCCCGAGGACGAGCCCGGACGTTCGCTGGTTCTCGTGCGCAGCGAGCGCGGCCGGCGCGCGGTGCGCCTCGCCGTCGACAAGGGGCACCTCACGCTCGAGCCCTCGACCCCGGACATCGTCTTCCGGTCCCAGCCCGAGCTGCTGCGCACGCGCGGCGCGATCGCCGGAAGAATGCTCACGACGCGTGTCTTCGGCGTCGCGACGCCCCGCTATCGCGGCCTGCCAATCTGGCGGTTCTGGTGGTCGCAGCTCTCGCTTCGCCAGAAGCTGCAGTCCCTCTTCGGAACGGCCAAGCGGGTGTTCCGAAAGAGACTGCGAGAGCGCGTCACGATCCAGCGGGATGCGGCGTCGAGCGATGGGGAAGCGGGGTGACGGCTCCGGTTCCCAAAGTGCTCGCGGTCTCATCGGGCGGAGGCCATTGGGTCCAGCTCCAGCGCCTGCGGCCGGCGTTCGACCGCGGTCGGACCGTCTTCGTCACGGTCGAGCCCCTCTATGCCGACGAGATTCCGGGGGCTTCGGTGCGATGCGTACCCGACGCGAACCGCGAGACGCCCCTGCGCATGCTTCGCATGCTGTTGGCCGTGCTCGCCATCGTATGGCGTGAACGTCCAGACGTCGTGATCTCCACCGGCGCGGCGCCGGGCCTGTTCGCGATCCTCTTCGGTCGCCTGCTCGGGGCCCGCACCGTCTGGGTCGACAGCGTCGCCAACGCCGAGCAGTTGTCGGGCTCCGGTCACCTCGTGAAGCGCTTCGCGCACCTGTGGCTCACCCAGTGGCCGCACCTGGCCGGTCCGGGTGGGCCCGGCTACCAGGGGAGCGTGCTGTGATCTTCGTGACGGTCGGCGGCCAGGGACCCTTCGATCGGCTGGTGGGCACCGTCGACGCCTGGGCGGGGGAGACGGGCCGGGCCGATGTGTTCGCCCAGATCGGCGCCAACGCGACGGCACCGAGTCACCTGGAGTGGGTGGAGTCGCTCTCGCCCGCGGAGTTTCGCGATCGCCTCGCATCCGCCGACGTCGTCATCTCCCATGCGGGCATGGGCACCATCCTCACGGCCCGCGAGATCGAAAAGCCGATCCTGGTGATGCCGCGGCAGGCGCGGCTCGGGGAACAACGCAACGATCACCAGCTCGCGACCGCGAAGCGCCTCCACGAGATTGCGGGCACCAGCGTGGCGGCCGACGAGGCCGAGCTGCGCGACTGGCTCGGCCGCCTCGAGGAGGTCCGGGTCCAGGACAAGGGCGAGAGCCCCGCCTACCGCGAGCTCCTTGCGGCCATCGGCGCCTTCGTCGAGGCGGCTCGGATTCGCTAGGGCGTTCGGTCGGGCGTCGCCGGCGCGGCTCCCGAGATCACCGACGCCATCACCCGGAATTGTTCCCGGTGCCGCTCGCGAAGCCCGGGCAATGCCGCCCGCAGGCGGTCGCCGACCGCCGCCCGGCCGCGCGCGCTCGACAACGCCCGCTCGATCACGTCCCGCGCATCCGCCGACCGCAGGTCTCCGATTGCTTCAGCAACGCCGGCCGTGTCGAAGACGCCCTTCATCTTGTCGCTGTAGGCGAGGCCCATGGTCGGGATTCCCTGGGACAGGGCCGCGATGCAGGCGTGCATGCGCGCGCCGGCGAACCAATCGCAGCGCCCGATCACCCATTTTGCCTGCATCGGATCGCCGAGCGCGGGCAAGGCGAGGACGCGCCCGGCGAAGCGTTCGCCGAGGCGGTCCCGGAGCGCCTCGCACGCTGTCACGTCGGACTCGAAGTCGGCGCACGGCCGGACGACGTGCGGGACCAGCAACAGCCGGGCTTCCCGCTCCTCGAGCAGGCGCGATGCGAGCTCGTGGATCAGGTCCCGGAACCCCGACCGAAGGCCGAAGGAGCCCACGGCCGCTTCGGATCCGTGGTAGAGCAGGCCGCTGACATTGAGGCCGTAGAGGGTGCCGGCCCCGTTGCGCAGGCCCTGCACGGCCCGAACGACGTCCGCACCTGTGGGCTCCGACACGGGAAGTCCGAAGGCGACGTCGACCCCCTCCCGATGTCGGGCCGCGTCGAAGTCGGACCGCAGCAGGCCCTTCAGGATCTCGTAGCTGTGGGGATCCCGGGCCCAGACGGCGCTCGCCTTCCGCACGATCGACCCGGCGACGGACCGCGAGTGCGCGGAGTCGAAGGGGCCGTAGGTCTGGGGCAGCAGGATCAAGGGCACGCCCAGCGCCAGGGCCAGCTGCTTGGGCGTCGTCACCGAGCGGAAGCGCCACGGTCCATAGATGTCCGCGAAGCTGTCGCCGCCCGAGATGTCCAGGATGGCGTCGAGGCTCCGAAGCGACCGCAGCATCGGATGCACGGGTCCCAGTCCGAGGCGGGCGCAGACGAGCAGCTGCCGCAGGTTGGCCATCCGGTAGACGCGGCGCGAGTAGGCGCACTCGGCCGCCGTGACCGGTACGCGCCAGTCGCCAGCCACCAGCTCGAACTCGCGTCTACCGGGAATCGCGTCGAAGAGCGTGAAACGGGGCTCTTCCAGCGCAGCGTCGAGACCGGCGACGCTGGCGACGCCGAGGGCCGATACGCCGAGATTGCCCGTCTGGAGCGATGCACCGAAGATACCGATCGAGGGCGAGGCCGTGGAGGTTGCGGATCGAGCGGCGGCGCTCATCGAGACAACCCGGCGGCGGCGGGCCGCGTCATGGTTTCCGCCGAGACGAAGACAAGCCGGCCCCGAGCGATGCCCCGCGCGTTGGCGGATCGGGTTGCTCTGGTGGCTCCGTCGTCGCCGGCCGCGAGACCGGCGCCCCCCGCACGGCCCGGGCCTGCCCGAGCGCTTCCCGCTTGGCCGTGCGGTACCCGCTCGTCGGTCCGGACTGCAGGGCCTTGGGGTCGAGGATCCACACCGCCGCGCCGATCAGGAAGTGGAAGTAGACGAGGATCGCGTTCCAGAGATGGACGGTCGAGGCGGAGATCGCCAGGCCGATCATCGCGACGATCCAGGCCTTTCGCAGATCCGCGAGGTCGCGATTCGGCATCTTCTGGCGCCCGGCGCCGAACATGATCGAGAGGATCGCGAGGGCGAGGCAGACGAAGGCGGGCAGGCCGTAGCGCACCATCACGACCAGCCAGAAGTTGTCCATGCTGTCGCTGTGCATCCACGCTGGCTTGGTCCAGGGGTTGAGGCCGATTCCGAAGATCGGATTCCGTTTGACGTCCTCGATACCCCAATTCCAGACGGTGATTCGGTTGTAGGCGGTCGCCGGGCTCATGGTCAGGTAGTGCAGGGCGACCCGAATCGGCCCGCGGTTCGACAATAGATCGATCAGCACGTAGAAGGCGCCGAGCAGTCCCGTCAAGGCCAGCCAGCGCCGGCTGGCATTGCGCGTGATCCAGTTCCAGCCGATCAGGATGTACTGCACGAGCATGCCGGCGAGCGCGCCGGACGACACCGACATCGCCGTGCTGATGGTCACCAGGGCGGTGCGGGTCAGACGGTTGGTGCGGTTCGTGTCCATCACGCTGAGGCCCAGCCACGCGAAGGCCACCGCCGAGCTGCAGAAGACGCCGTAGAGGATCGGGTGCTCCAGGCTGCCGTAGGCGCGGGACAGGCCAAGGCGGCGTTCCATCGATGAATGCGAGAAACCCTGGATCAGGTTCCGGCCCGTGATCGACTCGGGAACCGTGAAGATGGAAAAGCCGGCGACGATCACCACGAGCAGGGACACGAAGGCGAGGAACGACTTGGCGTCGCGGATGTAGCTCCGCGCGATCAGGTACGCGCCGAGAGATTCGATCAGGTAGATGCCTCCGGTTTCGATCGCTTGCGACGTCCCGTGGTGCACCAGCAGCGCCAGTACGACCCAGATCGCGTAGACGGCGATCAGGGCGTCGCAGGCGCGCACGCCGCCGGAGCGGCCGGAGAAGACGCCAACGCACGTGGGGATGAAGGTCACGAGCAGCAAGCTGCGCAGCATCGTGAGGCGGAGCCCCGAGACCTCGAAGGAGTACTTCGCAGGCACCAGCAGCGCCAACATGAACAGCAGGATGATCCAGTGATTCGCGCGTGCCGCCGCGAACATCCGACGCGGCAGCAACAGACGCCG
>JBHHVG010000004.1:0-19198 GCA_046754165.1 Myxococcota bacterium | reverse complement strand
GAAGCATTGACCACGACAAGCTGATGAAGCTCGTCGCTCAGCGCGTCTCGGACCGGCGGATGCTCAAGCTGGTTCGGTATGCGGATGACTTCGTCATCCTCTGCCGGACGCGGCACGCCTGCGAGGAGGCGGAGCGCCGAGTGCGGGTGATCCTGAAGCGTCTGGGTCTGGAGGTTCATCCAGAGAAGACGCGCCGGGTGGAGCTGTACGACGGCAAGGAAGGCTTCGAGTTCCTCGGTTGCTACTTGCGCAAGTGGATGTCTGGCAAGCTGTGGGAGGAGCAGGGCAAGCGCCTGTACTTCCTGCATCGCTGGCCCTCCGTTCGCTCGATGAAGCGCGTTCGCGGGCGGGTGCGGGAGTTGACTCGCAGGTCGCGTTGCCACGCAGACCTTCGGGACGTGATCGCCGATCTGAACCCGGTGCTCCGGGGCTGGTCGGCGTACTTCCGGACCGGCAAAGCGCTTCAACCAGTTGGACGAGTACGTCTGGCGTCGCCTCCGTCGCTTGCGCGTCGAGCGCAAGGGCCGGCACCTGCGTGCTGGCGAGGTGCAGCACTGGACGCGGGAGTCCTTCTGGGACCTTGGCCTGGTTCGTCTGCGCGGAACCGTTGCGTACCCCGAAAGCGCCTTCTGGCAGAAGGAGATCGCGTAATGCAGCGACCCGAGACATCACTGGTAAGCCGTGTGCGGGAAATCCGCACGCACGGTTTGAAAGGGGGTCCTGCCCTTTCGTCTGTCTCGAGAGATCGAGACTGAGGGGGCAGGATCTACCAATGACGCGATCACCGTCTCCGACTCTGCTGCCGTCCTTTCTTCTGGACGCGGTCGCCCAGGCCGACCTCGTGGCGCGTGGCGAGGTGACGCCCCTCGAGCTCGTGGACGCCGCCATCGCCCGCGCAGAAGCGCTGGGACCCAAGCTAAACGCCGTGGTGTCGCCGCAGTTCGAGCGCGCCCGCGAGCTGGCCGTGTCTCCCGACCTTCCGCGCGGCTCGTTGCGCGGAGTGCCGATTCTGCTCAAGGACCTCGGCGCGCACCTCGCCGGCGATCCGGTCTACAACGGCATGGCAGTCCTGAAGCGGCTCGACTGGCGTGAGCCGGGCGAGGCCTTTTTCGCCGGACGCCTGCGCGCGGCCGGCGCCATCAGCATCGGTCGGACCAACTCGCCGGAGCTGGGCCTGGCGCCCACCACCGAGCCGCTCTCCTTCGGACCCAGCCACAATCCCTGGAATCTCGGGTTCTCGCCGGGCGGATCGAGCGGCGGATCCGCGTCCGCCGTGGCGGCGGGAATCGTGGCCGCGGCGCACGCCAGCGACGGCGGAGGCTCGATTCGCATTCCCGCGGCGCATTGCGGGTTGGTGGGGCTCAAGCCGACCCGCGGACGGAGCTCCTTCGGCCCCGCGATCGGCGAGCGCTGGTGTGGCTTCTCCTGCGAGGGTTTCGTGACGCGCAGCGTGCGCGACACGGCGGCGTTGCTCGACGTGGTAGAAGGGACGTTTCCGGGAGACCCCTACGCCGCGGCGCCCCCGGTGCGCCCCTACGCGCGGGAGGTCGGCGCCGATCCCGGCGTGCTCCGCATCGGTTTCATGCGCCGTGCACCGCGCGGTGGCGATGTCGCGCCGGACTGCGTCGCCGCCGTCGAGCGCGCTGCTGGCCTGCTCGCAGAACGGGGTCATGCGGTCTCGGAGTCGCACCCGGCGGCTCTCGACGACCCCGCCGCGGTACAGGGCTTCCTCACGGTGGTCGCGAGCTCGGTGGCCCGGGCCCTCGACGCGTGGAGCGAGCGCATCGGGCAGCCCATCGGCGAGGAGGACGTCGAGCCCATGACCTGGGCCGTCGCCGGGATGGGCCGGGGCTTCAGTGCTGGGCAGCTGCTGGCGGCGATGGAGCGCAACCATACCCTGTCGCGGCGGCTTGCGGATTGGTGGCAGTCGGGCTTCGACCTGCTGCTGACGCCCACCTGCGCCGCGCCCCCATCGCCGCTCGGCCACTTCGACCCGACGCCAGACAATCCGCTGGCGGGCTTCGGGCGTGCGCTGCCGTACTCGATCTTCACCTCGCCCTTCAACGTCGCGGGTCAGCCGGGCATCTCGTTGCCGCTGCACACGGGCGGCGATGGGCTGCCCATCGGCGTGCAGCTCGTCGCGCCGGCCGGACGGGAGGACGTGCTGATTCGCGTGGCGGCGCAGCTCGAGGTGGTGGCGCCCTGGGCGGATCGGATCCCGCCGGTTCACGCCTCACGCCTCGAATCGTGAGCGGCGCGGCGCGCTACTCGAGGTAGCCGAGGGCGCGCAGGGCGTCTTCCTCGGCGGTGCTGAGCTCGGTCGATTCGCCGCCACCGATGGATGCCGCCAGCGCGGCCTTCTCGTTGGCCTCGGCATGCGCCCGCAGCTCTCCGCCGATCTCCGCGTGGTCGTCGATCAGGTTCCGGGTTTCACCGGCGTCTTTGGAGACGTGGTAGAGCTCGACCGTCTCCAGGCCGCGCGGGTTGCCCTCGTTGGCTTCGATGAGCTTCCACTCGGTGGTGCGGATGGCGCGCAACACGTTTCCCTCGTGGTCCTCTTCGGCGAAGGCCATGCGGTCCTTCTCGGCGCGTCGGGACAGGCCCCCCGCGACGTCGACGCCCTGCATCGCGTCGGGCACTTCGGCGCCCGCGCGTGTGATGAGCGTCGGCACCACGTCGATGATGCGCGCCACGTGGCGGCGCTCGTCGCCACCGGGAGCCGGCAGCCCTCGCGCCCACTTGATGATGAACGGCACGTGGATCAGCTCGTCGTAGAGCGTGAGGCCGTGCCACCAGCCGTCGTGCTCGTAGAACTCCTCGCCGTGGTCGGCGACCAGGGCGATCAGCGTGTCGTCGTAGAGGCCGAGGTCGCGGAGCTTGTCGAGGAGCTTGCCGAAGTTGGCGTCGAGGTGCTCGATCTCTCCCTGGTAGAGCCGCTCCATCTCCTGGGCGAGCTCCGGATCCGGGTGCTGGTTCGAGACGCGGGCGATGGCGTAGCCGTCGTAGGGGTGCTCGAAGTAGGGATCGTGGGGGTCCATGTAGTGCAGGAACAGAAAGAAGCGTGCGTCGCGGTGGCGGTCGAGGAAATCGAAGGCGAGCTCGTTGACGGTGCCCGAATCCTGATAGAAGTCGCCGACCCGCAAGCCGGGCTTCAGCTTGAACCAGACGCTGCGCGCGATCTGGTAGAGAATCAACTTCGACGACGATTCCTCGGCGCCGGCGATGTAGTCCGGCGCCAGATAGTGGTACTCGTCGAATCCCTGGTCGAATCCGAAGCTCGGCGCCAGATTGATGTTCGAGACGATGCCACCCGTCGAGTAACCGTGCTCCGCGAGCACTTCGGAGACGAGAACAGTCTCCTGGGACAAGGCGGAGGGCTTCGAGACGGCGCCGTGGCTCGACGGCAACAGCGACGATACCAGCGATGCCGTCGCCGGCTTCGTCCAGGATGCGTGTGAGAAACCGGAGTAGAGGGTGCCTCCGTCCGCGAGGCTGCACAGCTCTGGCGTCTTCACGTTCGTCGCCCCATAACACGAGAGGTGGTCGGCGCGCAGGGTGTCGACCATCACGAGGATCACGTTCGGGCGATCGCGCAGCGCGGCAGGCGCGACCTGCGGCGTGGGGGGCTCCGGAACCTCGACCACCAGCGCGCGGCCGACGACGGCTCCGCCGCCCACGACCGTGACCAGGGCGATCAGCGCTGGCAGCGGCCGCGCGATGGCACCGGCGCGGGAGGCGAAGAAACGCGGTCCGAGGATGAAGAGCACCAGTGCGACGACGCCGGCGCCGGCGAGGATCCCGAGCAGCACCGGCAGCGGCGGCATCTGCTCGAGGAACACGTCGCGCCGCACGCGAAAGATCGTGATCGCCAGCGCCATGGGAACGGCGGTTCCGATCAGCGCCAAGGGTGGCGTCCAGCGGCGGATCTCCTCGCGGCCGATCGGCAGCACGATCAGCAACGAGCCGCCCAGGAGTCCGAGGCCGCCGAGGACCAGGGCGTAGGCGAGCGGTCCGAACCACAGGGCCTGGGCCTCGGAGCCCAGCCCGCCGGCGGCGATGACGCCCGACTCGACGACGCCGATCAACAGGCCGCCCAGGATTCCCGCGCTCATCCCCGCGGACCCGGACAGCGCCAACCGCACGCCGACGGGCGGAAGCGCCTGCTGCGGCTCTGCCTCTCGCTGCGATCGCTCTTCTTCGGTCTCGAGCAGGACCGATTCCGCGGCGGCCTTCTCGTAGTCGACCTGCTCGCCGTCGACGAGGCAGTAGGCCGGCGCATAGTCCGACTTGCGAGCCCACCAGAAGAAGCCGCCGGCAAGGGTGAGCGCCTCGGCGGCCCAGAAGCCGAGCGCCGCCGACACGATCGCTTTGTCCGGCCCGATCATGTTCCCGAGCAGGACGAGCTGCGCGGCCTCTCGAATGCCCTCTCCGGCGATGGTGAAGGGAGACAACACCGTCGCGAGGATCTGGATCGACGAGCCGAAAGCGATCGGCCAGAACTCGGCTCCCGTGGCAGAGATCGCGAGCGCCGTGAAGTAGTACATGGCGGCGGTGGAGAAATGGACGATGAAGGACAGCGCGAACGCCTGGAGCACGAGGCCCATCTTGCCGCGGTAGGCCGCCGCCGAGTGGGAAACCCTCAGGATCAGGCCCTCGAGGCGCGCCTTGCCGGGAATGGGGATGCGAAAGAGGACCCACTGGATCAGCGCCGGGTACCACAACACCAGCATGAGGGAGGCGATGAGTCCCGTGCAGACCGGAACAGTGATCGCCGCGATGACGCCGGCGTTCTCGCCGAAGATCTTGATACCGAATGGCAGCGCTACCAAGAAGGACAGGAAGATTCCGGAGAAGCCGATCACCTTCTCGAGGGCGGTGGTGGCCGTGACCTCCACCGTGCGGCCACTGAAGCGTGCGGCGTCGTAGAGCTTGTAGCCGTCGAGGCCCGCGGTGCTCGGGAGGAAGGTTCCGATGAAGCGGCCGATCAGGAACGATCCGAAGATGTGCCGAAACGGCAGAACGATTGCCTGGCCGACGAGCAGCAGGCGCCAGCGATACATCGAGGCCAGGATGCCCGCGAACTTCGTGACCGACGCGAGCAGCACGAAGGTCCAGAAGGTTGCCGCGTCGAGATCGCCCAGCGTGTTCATCACCAGCCGGCCGGCCACGACCCGGTTGCCGTCTTCCATCGTCACCGGGTGAGCGAGCAGCAGCCAGAAGGCGCGGACGGTCACCCACGCCTTGAGGACGTTCAAGCTGCGTCCGCGCCAGGGTTGGGCGACGAGGCGTCCGACGAGCAGGGCCGCGACCGCGACGGCGAAGATTTCGAGCAGGACGAGCATTGGGAGACTCCGTGAACCGCGGCGCTCGGCGGGGAATGCGGGACGATATGAGAAGCGGGCGGGGAAGCCAAGCTGAGATCGGACGCCGTCGGCGCGGTTGGAAGCCGTCCGGCGTCGCGCGATTCACCGGCAACGCGCAACGGCGGGATCCAATCACGCGGGCCGTCGCCGGAAACGCGGCCCGGGGAGGGCCGGCTCGACTCGGGGCGACCGGGGCGTGGGCCTTCCGCTACTGGGCGCGGCCGTGGATGATCGCCCGCCGGCGGGTGTAGTACTCCGCCTCGCTGATGTCTCCCCTGTGCCGCTCGTCCTCGAGGTCGGCGAGGTCCCGCAGCGCCTTCGAGGAGAGGTTCTCCGGCAGGCGTTCGAAGTCGGGGTCCGTCTCCAACTGCTCCGTCTCCTCGAGCGGGCTCTCCATCAGGATGGTCTTGCGGTAGACCTTGCCACTCCGGTCGATCCGCACCCGCGTCGGTCGCTTGAAGATCGGATCGCGCCAGTCGACCACGACCGATTGGCCGTCGATTCGGGTCATCGCCTGGCTGGGAATCACGCGGAACTTCATCACGTAGTCGCCGACCCGCGGCTCCGGAAGCCGCTCGGTCTTCCCCTTCTTCTCGATCTCCCAGCGGATTCGTGACAGGTGGATGTAGAGGGAGTCGTCGCGGGCGTAGAGCACGAACGAGGTGAGGAAGCGGCGGTCGAACACGCCCCAGCGCTTCTCGCGCTCGATGTAGAGGACGGCGATCTCCTGACTGGAGTCGACCGCCTCGAGCGCCTCGGCCAGTTGGTCGGCGATGGAGTAGAGCGCCTGGGTGGGAATGGCGGGCGAACGCTGCGCGTGCTTCTCGTCCCCGGTGCGCACTTCGAGACGGGAGAGAATGTGCGCCAGGCGAACCGGCGCGATGTGAATCGGGTGGGCGTAGCCGCGGTCGATCGATTCTCCACCCTTCTCCTCTGAGCGGAGCAGGATCCGAGTCGTGGAGTCCTCGAAGAAGGTCTGGCGGACACTTCGCGTGATGCAGCCGGCGGTCGCGGCGGCGATTGCCGACACCAGGATCGCCGACAGTGCGCGGGATCTACCGATCGGACGCTGCATCAACCCGGAGCCTACCGCAGCCGACGCCCGTCGCGAGTCACGACGTCCAGGCCGAGACCACGCGGTGTGTGACGAAGCTCGCGCTGTAGGCGAGCACCAGCATGTAGCCGAAGGCGAAGGCCGGCCAGCGCCAGGAGTTGGTCTCCCGGCGCATGATCGCCAGGGTAGACATGCACTGGAGCGCGAATACGAAGAACACCAGCAGCGACGCGACGGTCGCCGGATCGAAGACCTTGCGCCCGGTTTCGGGATCGCTGTCGGCGCGGATGGAGGAACGCAGAGACGTCCCCTCGTCGGTAGCGGCGTACACCTGGGCGAGGGTGGAGACGATCACCTCGCGCGCCGCCAGGCTGCCGATCAGCCCGACGCCGATCTTCCAGTCGAAGCCGAGCGGCGCGATCAGAGGCTCGATGGCGTGTCCGGCGCGGCCGGCGAAGCTCCGCTCGAGCGCGTAGCTCTTCGCCTGCGCGGGCTCGAGATCGGGCGGAGCGTCTACCGTCGGAAAGGTCAGCAGGAACCAGAGGATCACCGAGGCGGACAGGATGATCGTTCCGGCACGCCGCAGGAAGGCCTTGGCGCTGCCCCAGACCTGGCTCGCGAGCAGGCGGAGCGTGGGCATCCGATAGGGCGGCAGCTCCATGTAGAAGGACGGCTTCTCCGCGGTCGGCAGGGTGCGGGTCAGGACCGACGCCACCACCAGCGCTGCGGTCGCGCCGAGCAGGTAGAGGCCCAGCAGCGTGAGGCCCTGGAGACCGAGCGGTCCCCACACCGTGGTCGCCGGAACGAAGGCACCGATCAGCAGCGCGTAGACCGGCAACCGCGCCGAGCACGTCATCAACGGGGCGACCAGCACCGTCACCAAGCGGTTGCGCGCCGACGGGATCGTGCGCGTGGCCATGATGCCCGGAACGGCGCAGGCGTATGACGACAGCAGCGAGACGAACGAGCGGCCGTCGAGCCCCACCTTGCCCATCAGCCGATCGACCACGAATGCGGCCCGGGCCATGTAGCCCACGCCCTCGAGCAGGTAGAGCACGGTGAACAGCAGCACGATCTGAGGCAGGAAGGTCAGCACCGACCCGACGCCGGCGATCAGGCCATCGGTGAGGAAGTCGGTCAGCGCGCCCGGGGGAAACACGTCCGCCACGAAGGCCGTCGACGCGCCGATCGTCGCGTCGATGACGTCCATGGCCGGCGTCGCCCATGCGAAGATCAGCTGGAAGAAGGTGATCATGACCGCGGCGAACAGCAGGCTACCGGCGACGGGGTGGAGGATCACGCGGTCGATCGATTCCGTGCGGTGGTTGACGCCTGGCCTCTGCGTCAGCACGCTCGCGAGGATCGAATCGACCCAGCCCGCGCGGTCCACGACGCGGAGCGGCGCCGGTATCGGCGGCCGGGCCCAGCTCTCGGGCCGCGAGAGCAGGCCGCGCAGCTGGCGCAGCCCGACCCCTTTGTGTCCGACAACGCCGATCACGGGGATGCCGAGGGCGCGCTCGAGACGGGGGACGTCGAGGGAGCCGCCCCGGACCTGCAGCTCGTCGATCATGGTGAGGACGAGACAGGTGGGGATGTCCTTGGAGAGCACCTGGGGGAGCACCATCAGCGAGCGCTCGAGCGAGCAGGCGTCGGCGACCACGATCAGGGCGTCCGGTGCCTCGGCGATCTCGCCGTCGAGGACGCGGCCCACGACCTCTTCATCCGGGCTGATCGGGTCGAGGCTGTAGATTCCCGGCAGGTCGATGACCACCGCCTTGCGGTCGTCGAGCACGAGCCGCCCCTCGCGGCGCTCGACGGTGACGCCCGGGTAGTTCCCGACCCGCGCGCGCATGCCCGTGAGGGCGTTGAAGAGCGTGGTCTTTCCGGAGTTCGGGGAGCCGACCAGACCGAGGCGGAGGGAGTCGTCGACGGTGGCCTCGCTCACCTCAGGTGGGCCGGACGCGCACGCGATTCGCCTCGCGCCGGCGCAGGCACAGGCGGGTTCCGCGCACGTCGTACACGGTGGGGTCGCCGAGGGGCGCGCGCTTCACCGCCCGGACCTCGGTGCGGGGCACGAATCCCAGGTCGGCCAGGCGCCGGCCCTGCGGTGTCTCCTCCTCGACCTCCACCACCACGGCGAGCCGTCCGGGCTCGAGCGCCGCCAAGGAGATGCCGCCGGAAGCAGGGAGGGACTTGCTGTTGGGGAGAAACACGGCCAGCTCCGAAGGGACCATGCGGGTCCGCACCCCGAGACCATAGCAAATTGAAAACGAATTTCGTTTTCGCCCCGAAAATGAGCCACGGAACGCCACGGTGCGCTCTGGGGCTTCCAGGGATGCTATGCGAACATGTTCGCTATTCGTTCTCCGGCCGGAGCTGGCGTCGCATCAGCCGATCGGCCGCCTCCGCCGGGCCCAGGGCGCCCTCCAGGACGGCGTGGACCGACTCCGCGATCGGCATCTCGACTCCGTGGCGCTGCGCCAGCGCGACCGTCGCCCGAGCCGTGCGCACGCCCTCCGCGACCTCGCGCATGCCGCCCACGATGTCGCCGATCGCCCGGCCCCGGCCGAGCTCGATGCCTACGCGGCGGTTGCGCGACAGGTCCCCGGTACAGGTGAGCACCAGGTCGCCCATGCCGGCGAGCCCCAGGAACGTGAGCGGATCCGCACCGATGGCCACGCCCAGGCGGGTGATCTCCCGCAGGCCGCGGGTCATCACGCCGGCCCGGGCGTTCTGGCCCGATCCGAGCCCGTCGCCGATGCCGACGGCGATCGCGACCACGTTCTTGAGGGCCCCTCCCAGCTCGACCCCGACCACGTCCGTGGAGGAGTAACAGCGGAACCAGGGGCAGGACAGGGATTCCTGCACCGATATGGCGTACGCCTCCTGCCGGCACGCCAGCGTGACCGCGGTCGGGCGCTGCGCGGCGACCTCGCTGGCGAAGGACGGCCCGGACAGGAACACCAACCGCGGGTGGTGCACGGGATCGAGCACGTCTTCGAGGACCTGGTCGATGCGCATCCAGCTGGTGGTTTCGATGCCCTTCACGGTCGAGACCAGGACGGCCTGATCCGAGAGGTAGCCAGCTGCGCGCTCCATCACGTCGCGAACGCCGTGGCTCGGCACGGCGCAGATGATGAGCTCGCGATCGGCGACGGCCGACTCGAGGTCGGTCGTCGCCCGGACGTTCTCGGGGAGCGTCGATTTCTCCAGGTAGCGCGGATTGCGGCGATCGCGGTTGATGGCCTCGGCGATCTCGGCGTCGCGGGACCACAGCACGACGTCGTGTTCGCGCGCCGCGAGCAACGAGAGACAGGTACCAAAGCTCCCGGCGCCGAGGACGCCGACGGGAATCGGCATGGCGCGACTGTAACACCGGCTCGCGCTCGCGCGGTGGCGTCGAATTCTTGACGCCCCTGGAGGCCACCGTTACCTTCCGCGCGTTTTCCATGTTTGAATCCGGTAGCTTGGCGGGTTCCGCCGCCTTCCGGGAGGCTCCACCCCATGCTCGCCGAGTACGCCGGCGTCCTGGTGATCCTGGCCATCGCGATCGGGCTCGTCGGGGCCATGCTCGGCATCCACCTCTTCGTCGGACCGCGTCGACGCTTCGCCTCGAAGCAGGAGCCCTTCGAGTGCGGCGAGAGTCCGATCGCCTCGCCGCGCCGGCGCCATGCAGTGAAGTTCTACCTGGTCGCCATCCTGTTCATCGTCTTCGATGTCGAGGCGATCTTCTTCTACCCCTGGGGCGCCGTGTTCCGCGATCTCGGCTGGTTCGGCTTCGGGGCCATGGCCGCGTTCACCGTGCCGCTGGTGGTTGGCCTCTTCTACGAATGGATGAAGGGCGGCCTCGAGTGGTGATCTCGCGGGAGATCCGCGAACGGATCGACGCAGAGATGACCCGATATCCACACAAGCGCGGCGCCCTCCTCACCGCGCTGCGCCTCGTCCAAGACGAACTCGGACACATCGCCCCGGAGACCGCCGCGGAGCTGGCCGAGCTGTTCGGGCTCCGCCCGATCGACATCCTCGAAGTCGTCAGCTTCTACAACCTGCTCTACGACTCGCCCCAGCCGCGGCACCACGTGACGGTCTGCACCAACCTCCCGTGCTCCCTGCGCGGAGCTCGTGGCCTGCTGCGCCAGCTCGAAGCGCACCTGGGCACCCGCGCCGGCGAGGCCACCGCCGACGGACGCATCCACCTCGGTCACGAAGAGTGTCTGGGCGCCTGCGGCTACGCCCCCATGATGCGCGTGGACGACCGCTACCACGAGGGTCTCGACGTCGACGCGGCCAAACGCATCGTCGACGCTCTCGATTGAGGTGACGGCCGTGTCCGAAGCTCCGTTCGTCACCTCGTACCTCAGCGAGCACTTCGCCGACGACGACTTCCGCACCATCGAGGGCTACCGGGCAAAGGGCGGATACGCCGCCGCCCGGCTCGCCCTCGAAGATCTCTCGCCGGACGACGTGATCGAGGCCGTCAAGACCGCCGGTCTCCAAGGTCGTGGCGGCGCCGGCTTCTCGGCGGGCCTCAAATGGTCGTTCATGCCGCGGGACGACGAGCGGCCCAAGTACCTCGTCTGCAACGCCGACGAGTCCGAACCCGGCTCCTTCAAGGACCGCATGCTGCTCGAGCGCGGCCCGCATCAGGTCCTCGAGGGTATCGTGATCGCCGCCTGGGCGACCGGGGCGGTGAAGACATTCGTCTACGTGCGCGGCGAGTACGCGGCACCGGCGAGAGCGATGAAGCGGGCCATCGCCGAAGCCTACGAGCACGGAGTGCTCGGCGACGACGTCCTCGGGACGGGCTTCCGCCACGATGTCGTGCTGGTGCGGGGCGCGGGTGCGTACATCTGCGGCGAGGAGACCGGCCTTCTCGAGTCTCTCGAGGGAAAGAAGGGACAGCCACGCATGAAGCCGCCCTTCCCGGCCGAGGTCGGCGCCTTTGGCATGCCGACGACCGTCAACAACGTCGAAACCTTCTGCCACGTCCGGCACATCATCGCGAAGGGCGTTGCGTGGTTTCGCGGCTTTGGCACGGAGCAGAGCCCGGGAACCACGCTCTTCGGAATTTCCGGCCACGTGGTGCGCCCCGGTCTCTTCGAGCTTCCGCTCGGAACGCCCCTCGAGGAGATCGTGTTCGAGCACGCCGGAGGCGTTCCGGGCGGCCGCCCGCTCAAGGGCGTCATCCCCGGAGGCGTGTCCATGCCGATCCTTCCGGCGGGCGACGTGGACGTGCGCATGGCGAACGAGTTTCTGAGCGATCGGGGCTCGTTCCTCGGAACCGGCGGCATCATCGTGATGGACGACACGACCTGCATGGTGCGCGTCGCCAGCGTGATCACTTACTTCTTCCGCGACGAGTCCTGTGGCCAGTGCACCCAGTGCCGTGAGGGGACGGGTTGGGCGAACAAGATCGTCGAGAGAATCGAGCGCGGCGCGGGAAACGACGAAGACCTCGACATCTTGATCGACGTCGCCAACGAGATGGAGGGGAAGACGATCTGTGCCTTCGCCGACGCGGCGGCCTGGCCGATCCAGGGCCTGCTTCGGCACTTCCGGTCGGACTTCGAGGCGCATCTGCGGGATCGCAAGTGCCCGTTCCCGTCGAGCTTCGAGCTGTAGGCGATGAAGATCACCATCGATGGCGCCGAGATCGAAATCGCTGGCGAGCGGACCATTCTCCAGGCCCTCGATGACGCCGGCCTGCTGATGGATGGGGTCGACATTCCCCACTACTGCTGGCACCCGAAGCTCTCGATCGATGGTTCGTGCCGGTTGTGTCAGGTCGAAATCGAGGGCATGCCGAAGCTCCAGATCGCCTGCAACACGCCGGTCTCCGACGGCATGGTGGTTCACACGCGAAACGAGCGGGTCCGGAAGGCGCGCGAGGCGGTGATGGAGCTGCTGCTGGTGAACCATCCTCTCGATTGCGCGATCTGCGATCAGGCAGGCGAGTGCAAGCTCCAGGACTACGCCTTCGACTACGGCCACGTCACCGCGCGCACGCGCGAACCGCGCTGCGCGCTGAAGAAGAACACGCCACTCGGCCCCACCATCGTCTTCGACCAGGAGCGCTGCATCCTGTGTCGCCGGTGCGTGCGTTTCTGTAGCGAAGTGACCGGTACCCGGGAGCTCGGCGTGTTCAACCGGGGCGATGCCTCGGTGATCGACACGGTTCCCGGATTCCCGCTCGACAATCCGTATTCGATGAATGTCGCCGACGTCTGCCCGGTGGGTGCGCTCACCACACGTGACTTCCGCTTCAAGGTGCGCGTGTGGTTTCTGGACGAACGGGAGGGGATCTGTACGGGTTGCTCTCGTGGTTGCAACGTGCACGTGGGCGTCGCGAACAACAAGGTGCAGCGCTACGTGCCGCGACGGAACGACGCGGTGAACGATACGTGGATGTGTGACGAGGGCCGCCTTTCCTACCGGGACATTGGCGCGGCCCACCGAATCCGGCAGGCTCTCGTCCGCCGAGACGACGGCGTGCTCGAGCCCACGGGCTACGACGCGGCCGTCGACGCGGCCGCCCGGCTACTCCGGCACGTGCTGGACGAGAAGGGGGCGGAGGCCGTCGCCGGTGTTGCCTCGGCGCACGCCACCAACGAAGACCTGGCGACGTTCCGCGCATTCCTGAAGCAGCTCGGAGTCGCGCGTTCCGGAGTGCCGGTGTTGCGTGGCGAGTCCGACGACATCCTGCGCTGCGAGGAGAAGGCGGCCAACCCGGCGGGCGCCCGGGCGTTGGGCTTCGACGACGCCAGCGGCGTGGTCGAAGCGGTTCGCGGCGGCGAGGTCTCCGCGATCGTGATGCTGGGCCACGACCTGCTCGACGAGCGCTACCTCGGCGGTGCCGCCGGGCTCTCCGGCGTCGACGCGCTGATCGTGCTCGACGTCGAACAATCCGATCTGCACCGGGTGGCCCATGTGATCCTGCCCACGCGGCACGCTGCGGAGAAGACCGGAACGCTCACGAATTTCGCCGGTCGAGTGCAACGCGTCTTGCCCATGGTCGAGCCGGCCTGGGAAGCCTACGCCGAGGGTCATGTCCTGGCGCGGATCGGCGGTGCCCTGGGCCTGCCGGGCTTCGAAGGCGGCGGGTACGACGTCTGCGAGGTCTCGCGCCGACTCGCCGACAGCGATGCGGCCTTCGCCGGCATCCACGTCGATTCGGTGGGCGCTGGCGGCCTGCTGCTGGCCGGCGCACGGGACGGACGGGTCGGGTGATCCTCGCCGTCGCGCTCAAGGCGCTGTTCATCACCCTGGTCACCGTCGGCGCCCTGGCACCGGTCATCACCTGGATCGAACGCAAGCAGAGCGCGCTGATGCAGGACCGCATCGGCGCGAATCGCGCGGACATCGCGGGCATCACGGTGCTGGGGCTGCTGCATCCGGCGGCGGACGTGATCAAGCTATTGACCAAGGAAGACGTGGTTCCGACCGGCGCCAACCGAGTGCTTCACCTGCTGTCTCCGGTACTCGCCGCGGTCCCGGCGCTGATCGCCTTTGCGGTGATCCCGTTTGGTGGCCGTTACGTGTTCGGAGACACGACCCTGAACCTGGTGGTAGCGGATCTCGATTGGGGCGTGCTCTACATCTTCGCGATCGGCTCCATCGCCGCCTACGGAACGATTCTGGCGGGATGGTCGAGCAACAGCAACTGGTCGATGCTCGGCAGTCTGCGCGCATCGGCCCAGATGATCTCCTACGAGGTCACCATGGGCCTGTCGGTGGTTGGTGTCTTCATGGTGTTCGAGACGCTGCGCTTGACCGACATGGCAGTCGCTCAGGACACGACCTTCCGCGTCTTCGTCCTGCTCGAGACGATCTTCGGCGTGAGTCTTCCCCACTGGCTGGCCGCACTGAGCCTGCCGAGCTGGGGGATCTTCCTCCAGCCGATCGCCTTCGTGATGTTCTTGACGGCGGTGATGGCCGAGAACAAACGGCCCCCCTTCGATATCCCCGAAGGCGAATCCGAAATCATCGCCGGCTACCACCTCGAGTACTCCGGCATGCGCTTCGGCCTCTTCTACATGTCCGAGTTCATCGAGGTCATCGTGATCGCCGGCATCGTCACGTCGATCTTCCTGGGCGGTTGGTCGGTCCCCTATCTGTCGCAGGAGACGATCATCGGCGGCGTCGGCGGTGTCTTCGGCACGGGCTTTGCCACGGGCTTGTGCATCTTGATCCACTTCGGCGCGTTCATGACCAAGCTGCTGGCGATGATCTGGCTCCAGATGTCCCTGCGCTGGACGCTTCCGCGCTTCCGCTACGACCAGGTGATGGACCTGTGCTGGAAGGTGCTGCTTCCGCTGTCGATCGCGAACATCTTCGCCACTGGACTCGTGATCCTGCTGATGGAGGGCTGACGCGTGTCTGCACCCGCTGTCTTCTTCTACGTCTTCGGAGCGCTCGCCCTGTTTGGAGCGCTGGGAATGGTGCTGAATCTCCGCAACACGGTGGCCGGCGCGATGTGCCTGGTGTTGACCATGGTCGCGCTGGCTGGAGTCTATGTCCTGCTGGGGGCGCACCTCGTCGCCGCGTTCCAGATCATGGTCTACGGCGGCGCCATCGTGGTGCTGTTCCTCTTCGTCGTGATGCTGCTCGACATGCGCACCGACGAGTTCGCTCCGGGTCGGCAGCGGCTCGCCAAGCTCGGTGGAGCCGCCGTCGCGCTGGTCTCTCTCGCTGCGCTCCTGCGTCTGCTATCCGGCTTCCCCGTGGCGCCGCCACAGCCGGAAGGCTTCGGGGGGTATCGCGAGGTCGGCATCGCCCTCTACACCGACTACGTGCTGCTCATCGAAGTCGCGTCGCTGTTGCTGCTCGCGGCGATCGTCGGCGCCGTGATCCTCGCCAAACGGAAGATCGATTGACCCCATGATTCCGCTCGATCACGTCATCGGACTCTCGGCCCTGCTCTTCGTCATCGGAGCTGTGGGAGTCCTGGTGCGCCGCAATCTCATCGTCATGCTGATGTCGATCGAGCTGATGCTCAACGCGGTGAACCTCGCCTTCGTCGGCTTCAACCGCCTGTGGCCGGGGTTCGACGGGGAGCACGCGCTCGACGGGCAGGTCTTCGTCCTGATGGTGATCACCGTGGCCGCGGCGGAGGTCGCCGTCGGCCTCGGGATCCTGCTCGCGATGTTTCGCAACCGCGACTCCGTCGACATCGAAGAGGTGAACCTGCTGAAATGGTGAACGACGGGAACCAAGAACTCCTGCTGCGCTGGATCCCACTGCTGCCGCTCGCCGCAGCGGTCATCCACGGTCTTCTTCTCGTCGTCGTCCGCCGGCCGGTTCACCGCTTGGTCACAGTCACGCTCTCGTGCGGCGCCGCTGCTCTCTCCTTCCTGATCGCCTGCGCCGTCTTCGGCCAGCTCGTCCAGATGCCCGAAGGGGGACGCCTGCTGGCCGATGATCTCTACACCTGGATCGGCGCCGGCGTCGGGAGCCGGGCCTTCAGCGCCGAGTTCGGTCTCGTCCTCGACCCGCTTTCGGCGGTGATGCTGCTGGTGGTCACCGGTGTGGGGTCGCTGATCCACTTCTATTCGATCGGCTACATGGAGGAGGACGACCGAGATGACAAGGGATTCCAGCGTTTCTTCTGCTACCTGAACCTCTTTCTCTTCTCGATGCTGGTGTTGGTTCTGGCCGACAACCTGGTGCTGATGTTTCTCGGCTGGGAGGGCGTCGGGCTTTGCTCCTACCTGTTGATCGGTTTCTGGTACAGCGATCGATACAACGCCTACTGCGGGAGCAAGGCGTTCATCGTGAACCGCATCGGGGATCTGGGCTTCCTGATCGGCATCTTCCTGCTGTTCCGCGCCCTGGCGGAGGCCGGCACGCCGACGGTCGCGTTCGCCGACATCGAGCGCCACTTCGAGCGGATCGCCGCGGTTACCGTCACCGTTCCCGCTTGGCTTCCATTCGGACCCGAGTGGCTGCTGGTGAACGTCGTCGGCGGCTGCTTCTTTCTGGGTGCCTGCGGCAAGTCCGCCCAGCTGCCGCTCTACACCTGGCTGCCCGACGCCATGGCCGGGCCGACGCCCGTTTCCGCACTCATCCACGCCGCCACCATGGTGACCGCCGGCGTCTACATGGTCTGCCGCCTCTCTTTTCTCTACACCGCAGCGCCGGAGATATCGGCCCTGATCGCGTGGGTGGGGGCGATCACGGCGATCTTCGCGGCGTTGATCGCCGTCACGCAGACCGACATCAAGAAGGTTCTCGCCTACTCGACGGTGAGTCAGCTCGGCTACATGTTCCTGGCGGTCGGCTGCGGGGCCTACTCCGCGGCCATCTTCCACCTCGGCACCCACGCGTTCTTCAAAGCACTGCTCTTCCTGGGCGCGGGTTCCGTGATCCTGGCGATGCACCACGAGCAGGACATGGAGAAGATGGGGGGGCTGCGCCGCCGTATCCCGCGGACACGCTGGACCTTCCTGATCGGCACAGCCACGATCGCCGGATTCCCGCCGTTCTCGGGCTTCTTCTCGAAGGACGAGATCCTGCTGTCGGTGTACACCGCCGCCGTTCCGGGCCACCAGTGGCTCTACGCGATTGCGCTCGCGACCGTCGGGCTCACCGCCTTCTACATCTTCCGGCTGTACTTCCGCGTCTTTCGCGGCAAGTCGCGGGTGCCACTCGAGTTCCGCCGACAGATGGAAGACCCGCCGGGAATCGTGATCGTTCCCCTCTATATCCTCTCCTTCTTCGCAGTGGTCGCGGGATTCGTCGGCCTCCCGCAGGCGTATGGCGACCACCTGCTCGGAGGCATCGAGAACTCGAACAGCCTGGCCAATTTCCTGGCGCCCGTGCTGGTGTCCGGTGCGTCCCACGAGGTCGCGGAGGGGGTCGAGTACTGGCTCGCGCTCCTCGCGGTCGGGGTGGCGCTGCAGGGCAGCGCTCTGGCGTGGTGGCTCTACCTGCGCCGCCCCGCCTGGCCGGCCAAGATCGCGGACGTGCTCGCGTTTCCCTATCGGATCCTGGTACGGAAGTTCTGCGTGGACGAGATCACCGACTTTCTCCTCGTTCGGCCGCTCGTGGCCGTGTCGAGTCGGCTGCTCTACCGGGGTATCGACGTTCGCTTGATCGACTCCGGTCTGGTCCACGGTCTCGCCGGCGGCGTTCGCGCGTTGGCGGCGAACGGACTCCGCCACGCCCAGTCGGGCTATTCCCAGACCTATTTGATCCTGATGGTCGTGGGCGCGGTTGCGATCGTGGCCTACCTGACGAGATAGCCCGCCATGGCCGTGATCGACGCCAACCTGCTGACCTTCATCACCTTTCTCCCGGCGGCGACGGCCCTCGTCCTGCTCGCCACCAGCGTGCTCGCGGCTCCCCTGGGTGTCCGTGGGCTGCCGCCCCGGCTCTGGCGGGTCGTCGGCGTGGCGTCGGCGGGCCTCACCCTGCTGCTCGCGCTCCGCCTCTTCTACGCCTTCGACCCGGTGGAGCCGGACTTCCAGTTCGTCCTGCACACCCCCTGGATCTCCGAGTACGGCATCCACTACTTCGTCGGCGTCGACGGCATCAGCCTCTTCCTGGTGTTGCTGACGGCCTTCCTCGTGCCCGTCGTGCTGCTGGCGTCGTGGAATGACGTCGCCCGCCGTGTCGAGAGCTTCGTCTCGTTCATGCTGCTGCTCGAGACCGGCATGCTCGGCGCCTTCGTCTCGCTGAACCTCTTCCAGTTCTATTTCTTCTGGGAGCTGATGCTGATTCCGATGTACTTCATCATCGGAATCTGGGGTGGGCCCCGCCGTGTCTACGCCGCGGTGAAGTTCTTCCTGTTCACGATGTTCGGCTCCCTCTTCATGTTGGTCGCGATGATCGTGGTGTGCCTGCTGGCATTCGAGCAGACCGGCACGTTGAACTTCGACCTGGTGACTCCGGCGGGGAGCACCGCGGTCGGATTGCTCGACGCCGTCGTGCCCGTCGGCGGAGAGGCCGAGTGGTGGCGGACCCAGCCGTGGCTGTTCGCCGCCTTCGCCCTCGCATTCGCGATCAAGGTCCCGGTGATTCCATTCCACACCTGGCTCCCGGACGCCCACGTCGAGGCGCCGACCGCCGGCTCCGTGGTGCTGGCGGGCGTGCTCCTGAAGATGGGGACCTACGGGTTCCTGCGTTTCGGCTTGACGCTCTTCCCGTCGGCCGCAATCGCGTTCACGCCCTGGATCATGGTGCTCGCGGTGACGGGCATCCTCTACGGCTCCCTGGTCGCCATGGTGCAGACCGACATCAAGAAGCTCGTGGCCTACTCGTCGGTAGCGCACATGGGCTTCGTGATGCTCGGAATCTTCACGTTCAACGTGCAGGGCCTGGTCGGCGGTGTGCTCCAGATGCTCAACCACGGCATCTCGACAGGAGCGCTCTTCTTGCTGGTCGGGTTCCTATACGAACGCCGCCACACCCGCGAGATCGCGGACTTCGGCGGCGTCGCCAAGCCCATGCCGATCTACGCCGCGCTGTTCGGGATCGTCACGATGTCGAGCATCGGTCTGCCGGCCCTCAACGGCTTCGTCGGCGAGTTCCTCATCCTGATGGGCGTCTTCCTCGACGACGCCGTGGTGGGGGCGCTCGCGACCGTTGGCGTGGTGCTGGCGGCTGTCTCGATGTTGTGGATGCTCCGTCGGGTCCTGTTCGGTCCGGTCGAGCGCGCGGAGAATCGCAGCTTGATCGACCTCTCGCTGCGCGAGAAGTCCGTCATGCTCGCCATGGTCGCTCCGATGTTCTGGATCGGTCTCTACCCCGACCCGTTCTTGCGCCGCATCGAGCCTTCGGT
>JBHHVG010000003.1:0-19672 GCA_046754165.1 Myxococcota bacterium | reverse complement strand
GCGGCCGCGGTTCATGATGTCCTTCGACGCCGAACCGGTGATGTTGCTCTTCACCGCTCTTGCGCGGTCGATGCAAAACACCTCGGCGCCGAGGTCGGCGAGGATCATCGCCGCGAACGGGCCCGGCCCGATGCCGGCGATCTCCAGAATCACGAATCCGTCCAGGGGACCCATTGGCGCTCCTCCACTGCCGGGGATGAATGCGGTTCTGTCGGGATCTACTTCAGCAGCGCGGGATCGACGTCGAACTCCTGCGCCTGCGTAGGCTCCTTCGCGTCCCGAACGGCGTCCTCTCGCTTCTCCTGGATCGAGGTCATCACGTAGGGCTTGAGCGCGCAATCGCCGGGCTTGCGGCCGGCGGCCTCCTCGGCGTCGCGAATGCCGGGCAGCGTGACCTCGCGGTGCCAGCGCCGGGTGGCGATGGGGTGGCCGACCAGGCCGTCGGCGACGGCGCCAGCGGCAGCGATCATTCCGCGGTTGACCGCCGCGATCCAGATCGGGATGGTCTCGCGCGCCGCGCCGGGCCGGCCGTAGATCGGCACGTCGATGTTCCAGTGCTCTCCCTCCCAGCGAAAGCCGCCGCCCTGGGCCGCGGCGAAGGCGCCGCGCATCAGCAGGGTCAGCTCGCGCATGCGCGCGGCCGGTGCGGTGAAGCGGACGTCGAACCAATCCTCGTTCATGCGCCGTGTCGCACTCCCCAGCCCGACGACCATGCGGCCTCCGGAGAGCTCGTCGAGATCCATGGCGGCGCTGGCGTGGAGCAGCGGGCTGCGCGTGAAACCATTGGCGATGGCGGTGCCGATGCGGACGCGCTCGGTGGCCTGGGCGATGGCGCCGAGGGGTACGTAGCCGTGGCGGTTGAAGAACTCGATGGTGAAGACCGAGGCGAGGCCGGCCGCCTCGGCCCGGACCGCGAGCTCGACGTCGGCGCGAGCGGAGCCACCGACGAGGATGATTCCGATTTCCATTCCGTTCTCTCCTGTGGCGCGGGGCCGCCGCGCGCATGCATCGCAGTATACGGCCTGCGTCCGCCGCCCGTGGCGAATCGCCCTCGCTGGGCGATGCCTCGGCGCCGGGTCAAGAAATAGCGGAAGGATTCCGATCGAGAGGGGCGAATTGGAAGCCCGAACTCCGACGGAGATCCCCGCGTCGCCCCGTGTGGCGCTGTGCGTGCCGACCTACCGGCGGCCGGTCGGACTGGCTCGTCTGCTCGGCGCCCTGGCAGATCTCGAGCGGCCCGGTCCAGCGGATCGATTGGAGCTCGTGGTCATCGACAACGATCCCCTGGGCTCGGCCCGGGAGGTGTGCGAGCGCTTCCGCGACGATCTCGCCTTCCCGCTGCGCTATCGGATCGAGAAGCGGCGCGGCATCGCCCAGGCCCGCAACGCAGCCCTCGCCGCCTGCCTGGGTAGGGCCGATCTCGTCGCCTTCCTCGACGACGACGAGCTGCCGGAGCGCGACTGGCTGGTCGAACTCGTGCGCGTGCAGCGGGAGACCGGCGCGGACGCCGTGACCGGCCCGTGCCTGCCCCTCTACGCCGCCGAGCCTCCGGACTGGGTCGAAGCGGGGGACTTCTTCGTGCGCCCGCGCTGGAAGACGGGGCACCGGCTCGAGATCGCCTACACGGGCAACGTGCTGGTCACGACGCGGTCGCTGGCCGAGATGGAATCCCTCTTCGACGAGCGGCTGGGTCTGATCGGTGGCGAAGACACCGACTTCTTCCTGCGCTTTTCCCGAGCCGGTCACGGCATCGTGTGGTGCGACACCGCGGTGATTCGCGATGAGGTGCCCGAGGAGTGCGCCACGCTGCGCTGGATCCTCGCGCGGGCCTACCGCAACGGTGCCGCGACGGCGTACATCGCGCGCAAGCTCGATCCGGGGCCCGAGCGCGCGCTGCGGGTCGGCTTCCACGGCCTGCGCTGCCTGGCGAAGGCCGCCGTGTTCCTGCTGGCTTCGCCGCTGCGGGGACGCGCCGCCGCGGCCCGGGCACTGCACCTGGCGAGCTTCGGTGTGGGTCGGATCGGCGGACTCGCCGGTCTGCAGCACTCCGAGTATCGCGTGATCCGCGGGGGCTGAGGCGGTGGAGCGGGCACCCGACGTATCGATCTGCGTCGCCACGTATCGCCGGCCGGCCGGACTCGCGCGCCTGCTCGAGAGCCTCTCCCGCCTGAAGCTTCCCGAGGGTATGGAGGTCGAGGTCGTGGTGGTGGACAACGACGCCGCGGGAGAGGCGCAGGGCGCGGCGGTCGCCGCCGGCGACTTCGCGCGTGGCGTGCGCTGGTTCGTGGAGCCGCGCCAGAACATCGCCCACGCCCGCAACCGCGCGGTTCGGGAAGCCCGCGCCCCCTGGCTCGCCTTCGCCGACGACGACGAGGTCGTCGAGGAAGACTGGATCGCGGCCTTCTGGGCGGCGAGTGAACGGCACGAAGCGGACGGCTTCTTCGGCCCGGTGCTCCCGCGCCTCGAAGCGGTGGTGACTCCGTGGCTGGACGCCGAGCGTTTCTACTCGATGCCGGCGCGCCGGAGCGGCACGCCCCTCACCGCCAGTGACGTGTTCAGCGGAAACTCCTTCCTTCGGCGCGCGCTCTTCGAGCGCCGCGGATTCGATCCCGGCTGGGGACGCACCGGCGGCAGCGACACGGAGCTCTTCGACCACCTGCTGTCGGCGGGGGCGCGTTTCCGCTGGTGTGCGGAAGCCCGGGTGTGGGAGTTCGTCCCGCCCCGCCGACACCGGCTGGGCTGGCTGACGCAGCGGGCGTTTCGCGGCGGAGTCGGCTTCACGCGCCTGCAGTGCGAGCGGAGACGTCCCGGCGCCGTGAGTCGTGGACTGCCGCGGGCGTTGCTGGCCGTCGTGCTGCTGTTGCCGCTGGTGCCATTCTCCCTGCTCGCCGGGCGCGCCGCCGCGGCGCGCGTGTGGCTGCGCCTGTGCCCCCAGCTCGGACACCTGTGGGCCTTCAGCGGTCGCTCCTACGAGGAGTACGCGTCGTCCTCCCCGCCCGGGACCGCTTGACGGGCCGCTCTCAGCGCCCCCGCCGATTCCGCGCGAACGCCACGGCTCGCAGCATCCTCTCCACGACGTCCTCGATCCGGAGCCGGGAGATGCGCTGGCGACACCGCTCCCGCATGCGCGCCAGCTCGTCACCGTCGGTCGCGAAGGCGCGGTCGAGAGCGTCGGCGCACTCGTCCGGGTGGTCCGGACGGAACGTCCAGCCGGTGGCGCCGTCCTCGATGAGCTCTTCGACGGCCTGGCTGTAGCGGCTGCCGAGTACCGGCAGGCCCGCCGCGAGGGCTTCGTTGACCACGAGCCCCCATTCGTCGGCCAGCGTGGGGAAAGCGAGCATGCCGGCCTCGGCGTACAGGCCCGGCAGGTCGTCGTAGGCGACGTGGCCGAGCCAGCGGAGCGTCAGGCCGTCCGGGAGCGAGAGGGGTGCGGCTCCGACCGCCTCCTCCGTGGCGCCGGCGATCCACAGCTCGACGCGGCGCTCCGCGTTCGCCGCCACCCAGCGGCCGAGCTTCTCGAGGAAGGGCCGCAGCCCCTTGCGCGGCTCTCCGGAGCCGACGATCAGGAGCCGGCGGGCGGCGTCCGCGCTGCGCTCCGCTGCGACCCGGAACTTTTCGATGTCGACGGTCTGGTAGATCCGGAAGATCCGATCCGGCGGGGTGCCCAGGGACTCCGCGTAGCGCGCGCCGCTCTCGCCGTTGACCATGACCGCGTCGGCGCGCGCCAGCAGCCAACGGCGCAGGGCCACGCGAAGCCGTCCGCGGCCGAGCTCACTCACCTCGGACAGCGTCAGCCACAGCACCAGGGAGGCGCCGCGCCGCAGCCGGCAGTAGAGGGCGGACAGCGTCGAGCCGAGCCCCAGCTGGCCGGAGATCACGACGTCGGGCCGGTACCGCCACAGCTCGCGCGGGGCGCCGACCGGGAGGTGGACGTAGAGCGGCTCGGAGAAGTCGTGCGGGTGTCGCGCCGTGCGTCGCAGCGTAACGCTGGACAGCACTCTGACGTCGAGATCGCTCCAGTCCGGCCGCCAGGCGCGGTTCGGCTCCATGGGCGTCGAGAGGAAGACGCGCAGCGCGCCGAACTCGTCCCGCAGCATCCGGAAGAGGGGGATGCGATAGGGAGCGATGAAGTTCGTGAGCAAGGCGACCCGTGCCGAAGCCGGGCTCCGGTCTCCGGCGGTCGGCGGGTCCGGACTCACGGAGCGTTCAGCCCAGCACCAGCTCGGCGAAGGTCTGCAGCTGGTGCTTGTCGTGCGATGCGACCAGGAGCGTCGTCACCGGCGTCTCCCGCCAGGCCGCCAGCCGGTCCCGGATGCGATCGATGGGACCGACGAGCGAGATCTCGTCGGCGAACGCGTCGGGAACCGCCGCCACGGCCTCGGCGCGCTTTCCGTCCAGGAAGAGGCCCTGGATCTTCAGGGCTTCGGCCTCGAAGCCCATGCGGCTCATCAGCTCCATGTGGAAGTTGCGCTTCTTGGCGCCCATCCCGCCGATGTAGAAGCCGAGCATGGCCTTCACCGGCATCAGGCCCGTGGCCACGTCGTCGTCGATATTGAAGATGACCATCTGCGAGATCTCGAAACCCGGCCGCGTGTGCTCAAGGGATTCGGCGTAGACTTCCGGCCGGTATGGGGAGGTGTAGAGCGGGAGCCAGCCGTCGGCGATCTCCGCGGCCAGGGCGACGTTCTTCGGCCCTTCCGCACCGAGGAAGATCGGAATGTCGGCACGCAGTGGATGGGTGATCGAGCGCAATGGCTTGCCCAGGCCCCAGGATCCCTCGCCGTGGTAGGGCAGGGGGTAGTGCGGTCCGCTGCTTCGAACCGGCGCCTCGCGCCGCAGCACCTGCTGGATGATGTCCACGTACTCGCGGGTGCGCGAAAGCGGCTTCGCGAAGGGCTGGCCGTACCAGCCCTCGACGACCTGCGGGCCGGACACGCCGAGCCCGAGGATCATGCGTCCACCGGAGAGGTGATCGAGGGTGAGCGCGGCCATCGCGGTGGCTGTGGGCGTGCGCGCCGACAGCTGCACGACCGAGGTGCCGAGTCGGATCTTCGACGTGTGGGCGCCGATCCACGACAGCGGCGTGAAGGCGTCGGAGCCCCAGGCCTCGGCGGTCCAGACCGAGTCGTAGCCCAGCTCCTCGGCGCGCTGCGCCACGCCGATGAGATCGTCCGGGGGCTGGGCCTGCCAGTAACCGAGCTGCACGCCGATCTTCAGGGAAGACATGGCGATCTCCTCCTCCGAGGGGCGAACTGTATCAGAAGTCGCCAACTCCGGAACGTCGTCGGCGGCCGCGCTGCTCTCCCGCCGACCCGGGAGTGCATCCTCAGATCGAGAGAACGGTGCGGACTCCACGGCCTGCGCGCAGGTCTTCGATGGCCTCGTTGATCTCCGCCAGCGGGCGGCGCGCCGTGATGAGGCCATCGAGGTCGAGGCGCCCGGCCTGCCACAGGGCGATCAGGCGGGGAATCTCGCGGAGCGAGTTGACACCGCCGAGCACGCAGCCGAAGAGCTTCTTGCCGCTGATCGTCAGCATCACGGCCGGCGCGATCGTGATGCTCTGGTCCAGGGGCGCGGCGCCGACGCAGACGACGGTGCCGCCATTGCGCGCGGCGGCGAGCCCGGTTTCGACCAGGCTCGCGAGCCCCGCGGTCTCGAAGGCGTAATCGACGCCGACCGGAGCGATCTCCCGGCTGCGCGCGACGACGTCCTCGCTGCCCGGATCGATCACGTCGGTGGCGCCCATCGCCGTCGCGACGTCGCGGCGTGCGGCGAGCGGATCCGACGCGATGATCCGGGAGGCGCCGGCGACGCGTGCGCCCTGAACGACGGACAAGCCGATGCCGCCGAGCCCCATCACCAACACGGTCGCCCCTGCCTCGACCTCGGCGGTGTTGAGGACTGCGCCCACCCCCGTCTGGACGGCGCACCCGATCACGCACGCGACCTCGAGCGGGACGTCGGCGGGGACCTTCACCGCCCCGTTCGCCTGGGTGACCGTGTACTCGGCGAAGGCGGCGAGGTTGACGCCCCGGTAGACGGTCTCGCCGGCGCGCGACAATCCGGTCGTTCCGTCCGCGAAGGTGTTGGTCTGGATGCCCAGCGCGTCGATGCACAGCGATGGCTCGCCGCGCACGCAGAAGTAGCAGGTGCCGCAGGGCGGACAGGGAGTGAGGACGACCGGGTCTCCTTCGGCGAGGCCGTGCACGTCCGGGCCCAGGGCGTCGACGACGCCACCGGCCTCGTGACCGAGAACGATGGGCAGTGGGCTGGGGAAGGCACCGTCCACGATGCTGACGTCGGAGTGGCAGACGCCGCAGTGGGAGAGCTTCACGCGGACCTGGCCCGGGCCCGGGTCGCGAAGCTGCACGTCGTCCCGAATCACCAACGGGGCCCCGGCCTTCTCCAACAACGCAGCCCTCATCGCATCCCCTCCGCCCGGAGCTCTGCCAGCCGACTCTTGAGCCGCTCGGCCCAGTAGGCGAGGGCGTTGCTGACGTCCTTCCACTGGCCCCCGAGGCCGCGCAGTGTCTTGGCGCCGGCGCGCTCGTCGACCGCCGCCGCCAGTCGCGCGCCCGTCATCGAGTCGCTGATCTCCGCCTCGATGGCCGCCTTGCCCACGAAGAACTGGGTGTCCGTCGCCACGCCGGCGAGGGTCGAGAGCAGCCGCGCCTGGGGCACGACGGTCGTGATGGTGTTGCCCACGACGCGCGCCCCCTTCGCTTCGGTGATCGCCGCCCGCAGGCGCAGCGTATTGGGACCGGGGTGATCGACGATCTTGTAGTCCTGGCTGAGCTGCGAGTGGAGGTGTGCGTAGAGCAGGTCCGTCAGGGTCTTGCCGTTCTCCGCCGACAGCCTCTTGGTCCTGCGGCTGTACCAGATCGTCACTGAGTCGATGAGGATGGAGTCGTAGCGCGCCCAGTTCGCGCTGTGGTCGATGGTGAGCAGCTGCGCCTCGTCACCATCGCCCTTGCGAAGCTGCGAGTAGCTCCCGAGAAAGCCCTCGGGCGTCGCACTGCGGGTCTGGCGCGTCGCCTGGCAGGCGGCGAGAGATGTCGCCAAGAAGATTGCGGCGACCGCGATGGTGCCAGCGCGCGAACGGGGGACTGCATCTCGCTTCGACATGGGTGTCTCTCCCAGCTCCAGATGGGTCGGGTTCATTCAGCGGCTCCGCACCGAGCGGGCAGGTGGGTCCGGGGCGCGAAAGAAGATCGCGTAGAACACGGGCACCACGATCATCGTCAGCAGCGTCGCAAACAGCAGCCCGAAGATGATCGTGACCGCCATCGCGACGAAGAAGGCGTCGGCGAGCAGGGGGATCATGCCCAACGCCGTCGTCGACGCGGCCATGGCCACCGGCCGGAGGCGGCTGGCACCGGAGTCCAGGATCGCGGGGGTGAGATCCTTGCCCTCGCCGAGCTGTGCGTTGATCTCGTCGATCAGCACCACCGCGTTCTTGATCAGCATGCCGGAGAGGCTGAGGAAGCCGAGCAGCGCCATGAATCCGAACGGCTGGCCGGTCACGAGCAGGCCCACGGTCACACCGATGAGCGCGAGTGGGACACACGACCAGATGATTGCCGGCTGCCGCAGTGAATTGAACAGTGCGATCGTCACGACGAACATCACGATGACGAAGCCGGGGATGCTGGCCAGCAACGGCCCCTGGGCGTTCTGGGTGTCTTCGTACTCGCCGCCCCATTCGAGCGTGTACCCGGCTCCGAGCTCGATGGCTTCGACCTCGGGCCGCAGCCGGCGGAAGAGCACGCTCGCCGGGCCCTGCTTCGGGTCGCAGAAGACCGTAATCGTTCGCTTGCGATCTCGACGCATGATGAGCTCGTCTTCGAAGCCGGTCTCGAAGCCCGAGACGACCTGCCGAAGCGGGATCATGGTCTGTGCTGCCGGGCTCCAGATCTGGAGGTTCCTGAGGCTGCCGACGTCGATCCGGTTCTTCTCCTCCGCCCGCAACATGATCGGCAGCAGCAGGTCTCCGTCGCGATAGACGCCGACGGTCACGCCCTGGAATCCCTCCATCAGCGTGTGCGCGACGTCGGTGCGGGTGATGCCGTTCAGGTTGGCTTGCTCCTCGGCGAGCACCGGCCGGACGACCTTCACGCGCTGGCGCCAGTCCGTCCGGATCGACTTGGCATTCGGATCCTGGCGGAAGACGTCCTCGACCTGGCCCGCCAATTGACGCAGGACCGCGGGATCCGGCCCGCCCAGGCGGGCGCGGACCTTGCCGTTGGAGCCGGGACCGAGCTCGAACTTCGAGGCGTAGATGAGGGCGTCCGGGTGCCTCTCCGGAAGGCTCTGCTCGATCTGGGGAATCAGGCCGTCGATTGCCTTCGGGTCGTCGACGTCCACGAGGAACTGGACGTAGGCGGGGTTCAGCTTTTCGGGCTGGTAGGTGAGGAGAAAGCGCAGGCCGCCCTGGCCGACGAGCGATGTGACGTGGGTGACGCCCTCCAGCCCGAGCACATACTCCTCGATCTCCGCGGCCTGGGCGGTGGTCTCGTCGATGTGCGTGCCCTGGGGCAGCCAGACGTCGACCATGAACTGGGGACGAGTCGACGGAGGGAAGAAGGTCCGTTCCACGTACTGGAACGAGAAGAGAGACGCGGCGAACAACGCGATCACCACCGCGGTCGTCAGGCGCCGGTGCCGGATGCAGCCGGCCAGCAGCGCCTTGTAGCGGCGGAGGAAGGTGCCCTCCTGGCTTTCTTCCTCGGGGCGCCCGGAGGGCCGCTTCAGGAACAGCACGCAGAGGAGGGGAGTGGTCGTCACGGCGGTCACCCAGGAGAGGCCGAGCGACACCAGCACCACCTGGAAGAGCGACCGGCAGAACTCTCCGGTGCTGTCGTCCGACGTCCCGATCGCGGCGAAGGCCAGGATGGCGATGACGGTGGCGCCGAGCAGCGGAATCGCCGACTGCTCGACCACGCGGATGGAGGCCTGCACGGCGTCCATGCCCTTCTCGAGGCGTATCAAGACCCCGTCGACGATGACGATGGCGTTGTCGACGAGCATGCCCAGGGCGATGATCAGCGCGCCCAGGGAGATCCGCTCGAGGGCCACCCCCATCGGTCCCATGAAGATGAAGGTGCCGAGGATGGTCAGCACCAGGATGAAGCCGATCATCAGCCCGCTGCGGAGCCCCATGAAGAAGAGCAGAACAGCGACGACGATGGCCACGGCCTGGGCGAGGCTGGTCACGAAGCCGTCGATGGCGGAGACGACAGCCTCGGATTGGAGGGAGACGATGCCCCCCTCGATGCCGAGGGGGACCTCCGGCAGCAGCTCCTCGTAGCGCTTCTGGATCGCCTGACCCATGGTGACGACGTTGCCGCCGGACACGGTCGAGATGCCGATGCCGATCGCCGGCTTGCCGTCGTACCGGATCACGTTGTTGGAAGGCTCGACGTAGCCCCGCCGCACGCTAGCGACGTCGCGCAGGTACACCTGCTGCGACGTCCCGGAGCTGATGAGCAGCGACTCGAAGTCGTCGATCGAATCGATCAGGCCCGTCGGGACGATCGTGATGAACTCGGGACCGACCTTCACGCGTCCGCCGCTGGCCGCGACGTTCTTCTGCTGGAGCTCGTTGATGATCGTCGAGGTCGGAATGCCGAGCTGGGACATCCGGTCCCGGTCCAGCTCCACGTAGATCGCTTCGACGCGCTCGCCGTACGTGGTGATCTTGGCGACGTCGTGCACCAGCAGGAGCTCCCGGCGCAGGAAGTCGACGTACTTCTTCAGCTCCGCGTAGCTGTACTCATCGCCGTAGATCGCGATGAAGACGCCGTAGACGTCGCCGTAGTCGTCCACCACGAGCGAAGGCCCGGCTCCGGGCGGAAGGTTCGCCTGGGCGTCGTTCACCTTGCGCCGCAGCTCGTCCCAGACCTGCGGGATCTTCCCCTTGTCGTACTTGTCCTTGATGGTGACCGTCACCGTCGAGAGGCCTCGGTCGGACTTCGACTCGAGCTCCTTGAGCTGCCCGAGGGACTGGACGGCGACCTCGATCTCGTCCGTCACCTCTTCTTCGACCTCGGACGCCGACGCGCCCGCATAGCGGGTCACGACGAGGGCGTCCTTGATCGTGAACTCGGGGTCTTCGAGTCGGCTCAGGCCTTGGAAGGAGACGAGGCCGCCGAAGAACATCACCGCCGTGAGCGTGAGCGTGGTGACCGGCTTCTCGATGGCAGCTTTCGCGAGGTTCATCCAGGGAGTGCTCGTCTACTTCCCGTAACGCCGCACTGCCATGCCGTCGCGGAGCTGGTGGACGCCGGAGACCGCGATCATCTCTCCTCCGGTGAGACCGCTCTCGACGGCGACGACATCGTCGTCGAGCTCGCCGATCGCTACCGGGTTCTTCCGGGCCCTCATGCTGTCCGGGTCGATCACCCAGACGAAGGCCTCGCCGCCCCCGTCATTGGTCACGGCGCGGGCGGGGATCGACAGCGCGCCCGAGGACGTGCCCGACGGCCCGCCGCCGAGCGTGACCTTCGCCGTCATGCCGGGGCGGATGCTCAGGTCGACGGGCGGATCGAAGGCGAAGGTGGCCTTGAACGTGCGCGTCGCCGGGTCCGCGGTCGTCGAGAACTCGACGATCCAGGCCTCGAAGACGCGACCGGGAATCGAGTTGAGCGAGATACGGGGCCGCGCCCGCCGGGTTCGCTCCTCGAGGGTCAGGCCCGGCGTCATGCCGGCGAAGTCGCGCTCCGGGATCGATACCTCGATCTGCAGCACGGTCTCGTCCTGGAGGATGACGATGGGCTGCTTGGCCTGGACGTTCTGGAAGTCTCCGACGATCTTCTTGGCCACCGTGCCCCGGAAGGGCGCCCGCAGCACACTGTCGTCGAGGGCCTTCCGGGCCCTCTTCAGATCGGCCAGCGTCACGTCGCGGCGTCGCTCGGCGCTCTCGACGTCTGTCAGCGGGCTGACGCCCTTGTCGTGGAGGATCCTGGCGCGCTCGAGGTCCGATTCTGCCTTCTTGACGTTCGCCGCGGCCTTCTCGACGCCGGCCTCATAGTCCCTGGGATCGAGGCGCGCGATCACCGCGCCTGCCTCGATCGCCTGGCCTTCGATCACCGGGAACTCGATGATCTTCCCCGGCACCTCGATGGCGGGCTCGGCGTTCTGGTTGGGCGAGATCTCGCCAGGGAACGAGAAGCTGGCCAGCGTCGACGAGTCGGCCACGGTGACGATCTTTACGGGCCTGGCGGCCGGCTCCGCGGGCGCGGGCTCCTCGGCGCAGGCGACAGCGGCCGCGGTCGCGCAGAGCAGCACCTGGATCGGGCGGCGGAACCGTCTCCGATCGAGCTGCCGGTTCGCCATCGTCGCCTTCACACTCTCCCCTTCCGGTCGATCCGTCGCTAGAGACGCGACGTCGACCGCGCGCCGGTGCACAAGAATACCAGCTCGCGCATTCGATCAGGAGTGCCGCGCGCCGCTCGACGGGAGATTTCCACGTCGGGCGCTGATGGCGACGCCGGCGTCGCGTACCATGGACGGACGCGGAGGGGGTCCATTGCGGCGAGCGTCGGCATCTCCGGCTCTTCGCGTCCAAGCAGACGGGAGGCGCTCGCGGCGCCGTCGGCTCGTGGGCGCCGCGAGCGCAGCCTGCCTCGCTCTTTGCTGCGGCTCCGGCGATCCGGCCGCGCCGATTCCCGGTGACCCGTCGGATAGGGCGGTCGCGGTCCGAGCCGCTAGCTACGTGGGCAGCGCCGCCTGCGGCGCATGCCACGCGGAGCCCCTGCTGCGCTGGCAGGGCTCGCACCACGACCGCGCGATGCAGGCCGCGAGCGAGGCGACCGTGCTCGGCGACTTCGACGAGGCGCGCTTCGGGAGCTTCCCCGTGATGACGCGCTTCTTCCGCCGCGACGGCGGCTTCTTCGTGAACACCGAGGGTCCCGACGGCGAGTACGCGGACTTCGAGGTGAAGTACACCTTCGGCGTCGAACCGCTGCAGCAATACCTGGTCGAGCTGCCCGGAGGCCGCCTTCAGAGCCTGACCGTCGCCTGGGACCGCGAGCGCGGGCGCTGGTTCGACCTGTATCCGGGTGAGCGGATTTCCCCGGACGATCCCTTTCACTGGACCGGGCGTTACCAGCGCTGGAATGGCATGTGCGCGAGCTGCCACTCCACCGGTCTCGAGAAGGGCTACGACCCGGCCACGGATTCCTATGACACGCGCTGGCAGGAGATCGACGTGGGCTGCGAGGCCTGCCACGGTCCGGGCAGCCGCCACGTCGACTGGGCTCGCGCGAGCGAGGGCTCTGCGCGGACCGTCGGAGGGGACGTCGGACTCGTCGTCGACTTCGCCGCAGGAGATTCCCGCTTCGAGGTGGAGAACTGCGCGCCGTGTCACTCGCGGCGACAGGAGCTGCGGGACGCACCGCTCCCAGGAGCCCCGCTGCTCGACACCAGCATGCCGGTGCTGCTGCGCGCTGGGCTCTACCACCCGGATGGACAGGTCGATGGCGAGGTCTACGTCTACGGGTCGTTCACCCAGAGCGCGATGTACCGCGAGGGCGTCCGTTGCAGCGACTGTCACGAGCCGCACGCGCTCTCGCTGCGTCGGGAGGGAAATGCCCTGTGCGTCGGCTGTCATCGGTCCCAGCCGGACCGGCGCTTTTCCACCCTCATCGCGAAGGACTACGACACGCCCGAGCATCACTTCCATCCGGACGGTTCGCCGGGCGCTGCGTGCGTGGGATGTCACATGCCCGAGAAGACCTTCATGGAAATCGATCCGCGGCACGACCACAGCCTGCGCGTGCCGCGGCCGGACCTGTCACAGAAGCTGGGCACGCCCAACGCCTGCAACGGCTGTCATACCGACCGGGACGCCGCGTGGGCCGCGGCGGCAACGGCGGAGTGGTACGGCGCGGGACGGCGCAGCGGGCCGCACTTCGGCGAGACCTTCGCCGCGGCCCGCCGGGGCTCTCCCGACGCGCTCCCCGGTCTCGTCGCCCTCGCCGAGGACGGGAGCCTTGCGGCCCTCGTCCGCGGCACGGCCCTCGAACACCTCGCGGCCTATGGCCCGGGCGCGCTGCCGGTGGTCTCCGCGGCGACCGCCGACCCGGACCCGCTGGTGCGCGCGGTCGCCGTGGCCGCCCTCGGTTCGGCGCCGCCGGCGGTGCGGATTCCGGTCGCGGCGCCACTGCTGGACGATCCGATCCTCGCGGTGCGCATCGAGGCCGCCCGCGTGTTGGCAGACGTACCGGACGGGGAGCTCCCGGCGAAGCGGGCGGCGGCTCGCGAGCGGGCGCTGGCGGAGTTCGAGGCCGCGCAGCTCGTCATCGCCGACCGTCCCGAGGCGCACCTCAACCTGGCCATCCTGCGCGCACGCCGCGGCGACGCCGTCGGGGCCGAGCAGGCGTATCGGCGCGCGCTCGCCATCGATCGCGACTTCCTGCCCGCCTACTTCAATCTCGCGTCGTTGTACAACCGGGAGGGGCGCAACGCCGACGCGGAACGCGTGTTCCGAGAGGGCCTCGATCGCTACCCGGACGAAGGGGAGCTCCACTACTCGCTGGGCCTGCTGCTGGCCGAGCAGCGCCGGCTCGATGAGGCCGCGACGGAACTGGCTCGTGCGGCGGCCGGGCTGCCGGGCCGCGCGCGGGTGAAGTACAACCTGGCGCTCGCGCTTCAACACCTCGGCCGCGTCGACGAGGCCGAGACGGCTCTGCTCGCTGCGCAGCGGCTCGCTCCCTCCGACGCACACGTCACCCGCGCGCTCGCGATCCTCTACGTGCAGCGGAAAGACTGGGCGAGCGCACAGACCTACAGCGAGGCGCTGGTTGCTCTCGCGCCGGGTGCACCCGGGCCGGCCCAGATGCTCGAGCACATCAAGCTCGAACGCGCGCGGGCCCGCTGAGCGGCGGCGCGTGGCGCGAGCGGGTCAGCGCGTGCGGAGCACCGCCCGCCGGTTCTGCTTTCGGCCCTTCGCCGTCTGATTGGAGCGCTCGGGGTCGCGAGAGCCAAACGCGCTGATGGAGACGCGCTCGGGCGGCAGGCCGCGGGAGATCAGGTAGTCCTGAACCGCCCAGGCCCGCTCGTTGGACAGCCCCTCGTTGTGCGCCTCGCTTCCGGTGGAGTCCGCGTATCCCTTCACCTCGACGTGCACGCTCGGATAGGGAGCGATCTGCTCGAGGAACCAGTCGATCTCGCGAGACCCGGTGTCGTCGATCTCCGAACGGTTCACCTCGAAGAGCACGACCGCGACGAACTTGCCCGCCTCCTGCGCCTCGACCTGCTCGCGCGCGCGTCGCTCGCCCTCGAGCCGGCCCAGTTCGGTGTCGTAGGTGCGCTGGTAGGCCGATGGGCAACCGCTCGCGAGCAGGGCGGTGAACAACAGCGTGGGGAGTGAGAAACGCATCTTGTCATCCTCTCCTTCGGCACGGGCCCGTCGCACGGTGCGGCGGCGGTTGCGGCCAGGGTATACAATCCAGCGCCCACCCCCGCGAACCCAGCGAACCGAGGTACGGGTGTCCACCGAAGAGGCCAGCTCCGGCAGCGATTTCATTCGCGCGATCATCGCCCACGATCTCGCGTCAAACAAGCATGGCGGGCGGGTCGTGTCGAGGTTCCCGCCCGAGCCCAACGGCCGCCTGCACATCGGTCACGCCAAGGCGATCTGCCTGAACTTCGGGGTCGCCGCCGAGAGCCCGGGCGGTGTCTGCCATCTGCGCTTCGACGACACGAACCCCGCGGCGGAAGACGAGGAGTACGTTCACGCCATCAAAGAGGACATTCGCTGGCTCGGATTCGACTGGGGCGAGCACGAGTACTTCGCCTCCGACTACTTCGAGAAGCTCCATGAATACGGCGTCGCGCTCGTGCGCGCCGGCAGGGCCTACGTCTGCGACTTGACGTCCGAAGAGCACACCGCCTACCGCGGAACGCTGACTCAGCCCGGACGCAACAGCCCCTATCGCGACAGGAGCGTGGACGAGAATCTCGATCTGTTCGAGCGGATGAGAGCCGGCGAGTTCGAGAACGGCGAGCGGGTTCTGCGGGCGAAGATCGACATGGCGTCGCCGATCCTCACCATGCGTGACCCGATTCTCTACCGCGTCCTCAAGGTGCCGCACCACCGCACCGGCGACGATTGGTGCATCTATCCGATGTACGACTTCGCCCACTGTCTCAGCGATTCCATCGAAGGCATCACGCACTCGCTGTGTAGCCTGGAATTCGTCGATCATCGGCCGCTCTACGACTGGATCCTCGACGCCCTCGAGACTTCCTGTCATCCCCAGCAGATCGAGTTCGCGCGGCTGAATCTCAGCCACACGGTGATGAGCAAGCGGGTGTTGCGCGAGCTCGTCGAGAGCGAGACCGTCGATGGCTGGGACGACCCCCGCATGCCGACCCTGTCCGGCCTCCGCCGGCGCGGCTATACGCCGGAGTCGATCCGGAATTTCTGCGGCGGCATCGGCGTCGCCAAGCGCGAGAACACCATCCAGGTCGAACGCCTCGAGTTCTCGATTCGCGAGGACCAGAACCGGCGCGCGCCGCGGGTGATGGGCGTGCTGCGCCCGCTTCGCGTGGTGATCGAAAACTATCCGGAAGGGCAGGTCGAAGAGCTCCCTGCGATCAACAACCCCGAAGACCCGTCGGCGGGTACGCGGAAGGTCCCGTTCTCGCGGGTTCTCTACATCGAGCGGGAGGATTTCCTCGAAGCTCCGCCGAAGAAGTTCTTCCGGCTGGCGCCCGGCCGCGAGGTCCGTCTGCGCTACGCCTATTTCATCACCTGCGTCGACGTGGTGAAGGACGACTCGACCGGTGATGTCGTCGAGCTGCGCTGCAGCTACGACCCGGAGACGCGCGGCGGGGATGCGCCCGACGGTCGCAAGGTGCGCGGCACCCTGCACTGGGTCTCGGCGGAGCATTCCGTCGAGGCCGAGGTGCGCCTCTACGACCGCCTCTTCCTGGTCGAGGACCCGATGGATGTCGAGTCCGGAGCCGACTTCCGCAGCCATCTCAACCCTGACTCCCTCACGGTGCTCGCCGGTTGTCGCATCGAGCCCAGCGTTCGGGGCGCGTCGCCGGGCAGCCGCTACCAGTTCGAGCGGCAGGGCTACTTCTGCGTCGACCCGGACTCGAGCGACGAGAAGCCCGTCTTCAACCGCACCGTGACGTTGCGCGACAGCTGGGGGAAGATCGCGGCGAAGGCCCGGCGCTGACAGCTCGGCGCGTCTCGGCAGTGCAGGGTGTTCGGGCCGGCCCGCTTCAGGGCCGGAGAACCGGGGTGAACATCGGCGCGAGCAGCGAATCCTCGCTGCCCGGGAACGCGAGCGTCCGGAACACCACCTGCACGGGCATGTCGATTCGCAGCTCCTCGGCGCGGCAATCGACGAGAGTCGTCACGAGCCGCACGCTCGGATCCTCGTCGAGAGCCACGAGCCCCGTGAGGTAGGGGGCCCGGTCCGCGAACGCCTCGAAGAGCGCGCGGGAGACGCCGGCCCACGAGTACAGCGTGGCGCCGCCGCTGACGGGAGTCCAGCGCAGCGCCGCGGACGCGCAGCGCCGACAGGCGTCCGCCGGGTACCAGACGAAGGCACCGCAGTCATCGCAGCGCGGAATCGCCAGCTGCCGGCGCTGGGCCGCCTCCCAGAAGCCGCGGGTGGGCTCCCAGGCTCGGTCGGGGAGGGCGCTGGCGCCGCTCACCGGGCCCGCCGCAGCACGATCGTGCTGGCCAGCTGGCCGGTGTAGCCGCCGTAGACGCCGATCTCCGCGTCGGCGACCGCGTTCGCCGCCTCGCCGCGGAGCTGGCGCACCACCTCGACGACGTGGGCGATTCCGAGGACGTAGGCGTGCGACAGCATGCCGCCGTGGGTGTTGGTGGGCAGCCCGCCGCCGTCGAAGTCGAGCCGCCCGCCGCCGACGAAGGCACCGCCTTGTCCCTTCTCGCAGAACCCCATGTCCTCGATCTGCATCAACGTCACGATCGTGAACGGGTCGTAGAGAGTCAGCACGTCTACGTCGCCCGGAGTGATACCGGCCATGGCGAAGGCCGCCGGAGCGGAGAAGACCTGGGGTGTCGAGGTGAAGGCGGGCTGCTGGCTCCAGTACGGGCCGGTCGCGGACATCCCCATGCCGACCCCCTCGACCAGCACCGGGGGCTTGCGCAGGTCCCGGGCGCGTTCGGGCGTGGTCATCACGTAGGCGGCACCGCCATCGGAGATCAGGCAGCAGTCCTCGACGCGCAGCGGGTCGACCAGCATCGGGCGCGCGAGGTAGTCGTCGAGGGTCAGGCGTTTCTCGCGCATCACGGCACCCGGCTGCTCGTTGGCATGCCGCCGCGCCGACACGGCGATCGATCCCAGCTGCTCCGGCTGGGTGCCGAAGTCGTGCATGTGGCGGCGCGCGATCGTGGCGAAGTAGACCGGCTGGGGAAACCAGCCGAAGGGCAGCTCGAGGTTGGCCTTGAAGCGTTCCCGGGCGTGAAACGCGCCGGGCCCGCCGGTCATCTTCGGTCGATTCGTTGCCCACGCCACGGAGAAGACGTTGACGACGTAACGCGCCTCCCCGGCGCGGAGCGCGCGGGCTGCCTCGACCGGGGCCGTCGCCGCCCACACCATGCCTCCCCCTTTGGGCGACACCCACAGCGGGTGGCTGGTGCCGAAATGCTCGTGGTAGGCGGCCTCGTCGAACTGGTCGCCGAGGCCCGGGCTCGTCATCAGCCCGTCGACTTCGTCGGGTCGCAGACCCGCATCCGCGAGGGCGCGCTCGACCGCCTCGGCGGCGATCGCCTGCGCGTTGCGTCCGGAGGCGCCCGACAGATCGGCCTCGCCCACCCCGGCGATCGCTACCTGACCGGCGATGTCTTCGGTGTCAGCGGCGGTGCCCCAGCCGGAATCGCTGGATTCCATTCGCTCTCCACCCGACGCCTTCATTCGCTTCCGTCGCCGTCGCCGCGCATCCGATGCTGCATCTCGTTGAAGTCCACGCGGACGAACACGCCCTCGGCATCGGCGGTCAGGGTCCCACCCGCGTGGCAGGTGCCCCGGGCGATGATGCTGCGACCGCGGACCTCGTGGATCCACCCCTCGAAGCGCAGGTCTTCGTCGATGGGCGTGACCGCGCGGTAGTGGACCGTGAGCGCCGCGGTCACACCTTTTTCCTCGCCCATGGACTGGGCGGTGCCGAGCAGCTCGTCGAACAGAGCGGCCAGCTCGCGCCGACGCCTGTCTCCGAGAGGCTGCCGGGCCATCCCCGCTGCTCCCGCCGTGCGGCCGACTTTCGTCAGTAGATGCCTGCCAGCTTGGAGTGGTCCCAGCTGAACGACCGACGGACCTTGATCACGATGGCGGTCTTCTTGGCCGCCATGCTGCGCGTCGCCTTGTCGAGGGTGTCCTCGTCGAGCTCGGTGTTGCGCCGCAGTACCGCCATGTGGAGCTGGTGGACCCGCTCCGGGTCCCGCACGAGCTCTGCCTCGCCGTATATCGCCAGGCCGCGCAGCTCTTCGTACTTGCTGCCGGACTCGAACAGCAGCGTGATGCGCGGGTCGCGCTCGAGGTTCTTCACCTTCTGGGACTTGCTGAACGTCTCGAGCACGACGTCTCCGTCGACCACGGCGAACCACAGGGGTACCAGGTGCGGGCTACCGTCGCGGTTGATGGTCGCTATCTGGACCGTCTTCTGGTTCTCGATGAAGGCGCGTTGCTCTTCTCGGGTCATCGCGACCTGGTCTCGGCGCTTGGGCATGTCGCACACCTCGCTCTCTTCCACGCTGCCGGCGCAGCGGATGGATCGCGGACCGCCCGCGGCGATCCTTTCAGGCGGCCTCGTCCGCCAACATCCTACCGATGGCGAGAAGGTGGGTCGACGACCCGCCGAGTGTCAACTCGAGCTGGCGCGCGTACAGGAAGAGCCGGTGCACCGGATAGTCCCGGTCGACGCCTACGCCGCCATGCAGGTGGGTGGCGGCGTGCACCACACGCTTGCCGCCCTCGGCGGCCCAGAACTTCGCGACGGAGACCTCGGCCTCGGCGGGCATGCCGGCGCCGATGCGCCAGACCGCCTGCCAGGACGTGAGACGGATGGCCTCCGTGTCGACGTAGGCATCCGCGGCCCGATGGCCGACCGCCTGGAACATGGCGATGGGCTGGTCGAACTGCTTGCGCGTCTTGGTGTACTCGGCGGTGAGGGCGAGGGCCTCCTCGCACACGCCGAGGGCCAGCGAGGCCTGGGCCGCCGTGGCGCGCAGGGTGATCCAATCGACGATGGTGGCACCCACGGCGCCGGGGAGCGCGTCCGCTGCGCCAACGGGGACGGCCTCGAAGTGGAGGATCGCCTCGGGCTGCCCGCTCGTCGTGTCGAGCGCGTCGATCGCGATGCCCGGGGCGCGCGGGTCTACGAGGACGACGCGCACATCGCCGTCGGCCGTCTCGGCGGGGACCAGCACCCGGTCGGCGATCTGGCCCGCGGGCACGAAGAGCCTGGTGCCGGTGAGCCGGAAACCGTCGCCGTCCGGCGTGGCGCGCAAGGGCTCGTCGCCGACGAGGGCCGCGGTCAGCACCAGCTCGCCCGACGCGACCCGGGGTAGCAGGTCGCGCTTGTGCTCGTCGCTGCCGAAGCGGGCGACGGGCAGGGCGCCGAGAACGGTGGTCTCGATGAAGGGGATCGGGGCGGTCGTCCGGCCGACCTGCTCGATGACGAGAGC
>JBHHVG010000002.1:0-20805 GCA_046754165.1 Myxococcota bacterium | reverse complement strand
CGCGACTCGAGTACTACCCGCCGGCGGACCTCGAGCGTATCCTTCTGCGCGCGGCCCGGGTGATGGGGGCCTCGATCGACGCCGACGCCCGGGGCGAGATCGCGCGCCGGTCGCGCGGGACGCCTCGGGTCGCGAACCGCCTGTTGCGGCGCGTCCGTGATTTCGCCGACGTGCGCGACGGGGCGGGGGGAGAGATCAGCTGCAGCGTGGCCCGCTTCGCCCTAGAGCGCCTGGAGGTGGACGACGCCGGCTTCGACCGCCTCGACCGCGGGCTGATGCTCACGGTGCTCGAGAAGTTTGGCGGTGGGCCCGTCGGCCTCGATACGCTGGCCGCTGCCGTCGGCGAAGACCGGGGCACCCTCGAAGACGTGGTGGAGCCCTTCTTGATCCACCAGGGCTTTCTCGACCGCACACCGCGCGGCCGGACGGCGACCCGGGCCGCCCGGGAGTACTTCGGCATCCCCTCCCCCTCGTAGCCAGAAAGTCCAACGAAAACAGGGTTGTGTGCAGGCTCTTGCCGGTCGGGATCGGCCGCGGCGCGGCGCGGCCCCGGCGGGCGCCCGGTCGCCGGGCGCTGCGCTCAAAAGAGGGCCCCTGCCCGCCGATACGACCCGGGCGGACGCCCGCGCGGAAATCGCGCGGGTGTCGGATGGGGAGCCTTGTGGCGACACTGAAACGCATCGGTCGGACTGTCGCGGTCTGTCTCGGACTGGTCCTGCTGGTGGTGGGGGCCTTCGCGCTCGCCAACGCCCTGGTGCCTGCCCACGCGATCGTGGCCATGCTGCGAGACCGGCTGCTGACCGCGCTGATGCAGGTGCCCGGGGCGAACCTCGCCGTGTACATGGATCCGGTTCTCGAGCATCCCGGGGCGCAGTACGGTCTCGTTCCGCTGGGCCTGGTGCTGCTGTTCCTGGGAATCCGCATGGGACGCACCGCGAAACTCGATCCGGGCGTTTCGGAAGACGCCGACGGCCCCCGCGAGGTGGTCACGTTCGCCGTCGACAAGAAAACCGCGAAGAAGGGACTCAAGCAGGCCGCAGCGTTGGCGAAGGTGGGCCGTGCCCTCGATGCCGCCGAGCTCTGCTTCGCGAATGGCTCGATGGAGGCGGCGGCCGAGTACTTCGTGAAGGCCAACGAATTCGAGCGCGCCGCCGAGATTCGACACGACCAGAACCGCTTCATCGAATCCGCCGAGCTCTATCTCGAGGCCAGGAATTTCGAGTCCGCGGCGGCGGTCTTCGCGCAGCAGGACGAGTACCTGCGCGCCGGGGAAGCCTACGAGCAGGCGGGCAACTCGAGCGTTGCCGCCGAGATGTTCGAGAAAGCGAAGGAGTTCCTGCGCGCCGCCGACGGCTACGCCAAGTCGGGCTTCCCGCGAAACGCGGCCAAGGCCTATGTCGTGTGCGAGCGCTGGAAGCAGGCCGCCGAGTGTCTCGAGGAGGCCATCCGCGACGAGGCCGCTGGCGTCATGGGCGACGCCAACAAGGCGGCCGAGCAGCGCAAGCTCGTGATGATGGCGGGCAGCCTCTACGAGCGCGCCGGCCTGTGCGACCGCGCCCAGACGGTCTTCGAGCGCGGCGAGCGCTACGGGGCCGCCGCGGAGATCGCGTTGCGCCGCGGACGCGCCGAGCAGGCCGCCGATCTGTTTCTCAAGGCCAAGGATGTCCTCCGCGCCGCCGAAGTGCTGCGCCGGATCGGGCAGGGGGAGGAGGCCGCGCGCCACCTGGCCCTGCACTTCCGCGACCGGGGAGAAGACGAGCTCGCCGCGAAGCACTTCGAGGAGGCGGGCGAGCTGCAGTCGGCGGGAGACCTCTACCGCCTGCTCGAGCAATACGGCCGGGCCGGCGAGGTGTACGAGAAGTACGGCGATTGCGGCCAGGCCGCCGAGATGTACGCGCTGGCCGGCGACCGCGAGCGAGCCGGGGCGTGCTTCGAGCGCGCCGGCCTCTACGGGGAGGCCGCCGAGTGCGCCGCGCTGGCGGGAGACGTCGAGCGGGAGGCGGCGCTGCTGGGCCAGGCCGGCGACTTCCTGCGCGCCGCGCAGATCCATCTCGATGCCGAACGGACCGACGAGGCCATCAAGGCCCTCCAGCAGGTTGCGCCGTCACACGCGGACTTCGTGGCGGCCTCGGCGCTGCTGGGGTCGATCTTTCGCGACCGTGGCATGTTGCCCCTCGCCATCAACAAGCTGCGCCATGCCACGTCGGAACAGGAGCTCTCCCGCGCGAACATCGACGCCTTCTACGGCCTCGCCACGTGCATGGAGACGGAAGATCCGACGGAGGCGACCGAACTCTACGAGAAGATCATGGCCTTCGACTACGAGTACGCGGACGTGGCCGCGCGCCTCGAGAAGACTCGGGAGGCGGCGCGGGTCCAGAGCGCGTCGTCCGAGGTGACGCCACTGTCCGGTTCGGGAAAGGCCGGGCGCTACGAGATCACCGGAAAGCTCGGCCGCGGAGGCATGGGCATCGTCTACAGCGCGCGTGACACGGTGCTCGACCGGACCGTTGCCTTCAAGGTGCTGCCGGACAGCCTGCAGGAGAATCCGCAGGCTCTGAAAAACTTCCTGCGCGAGGCCAAGAGCGCGGCCGCACTCAATCACGCGAACATCGTGACGGTCTACGACGCTGGAGAGCAGGACGGTTGCTACTACATCGCGATGGAGTACGTCGACGGCAATACGCTGAAGGAGATCGTCAAGCACCGCGGCAAGATCTCCGCCACTGGGATCATTCACGTGGTGTCCCAGATGGCCGAGGCGCTCGCCTACGCCCACGAGAACAAGATCGTCCACCGCGACATCAAGTCTGCCAACGCCATGTGGACGCGCGAGCGCAAGGTCAAGATCATGGATTTCGGTCTGGCCCGGGTGATCGAGGAAGTGCGCAACCACACGACTGTGGTCTCGGGCACGCCCTACTACATGAGCCCCGAGCAGACCCTGGGAAAGAACGTCGACCACCGCACCGACGTCTATTCGCTGGGCGTCACGATCTTCGAGCTGGCGACCGGCTCGTTGCCCTTCACCGAAGGCAACCTGCCGTATCACCACGTCCACACGCCGCCGCCGGACCCGCGCGAGTTCGACTCCGAGATTCCGGAGTTGATCGCGGACATGATCCTCCGCTGCATGCAGAAGAATCCGGCCGACCGCTATCAGTCGACCCGGGAGATGCTGGTCGAGATCAAGGCCTCGCTGAACCGCTGATGCGCTCTCGCCCGGCGGGACGTCCGAATCGCGGCCGTCACGTCACGCCGCCGGCCCCTTCGCCCTCCCGGCACAGCCCCACCCGAGCCCCACGCAAGCGCGGTTGCCCCATGCCAAGTCCTGGAAATCACAAGGAGAACTCACGGGCTCCCAACGGCCGCGGCCGCGTCGCTGCGGCCCACGCTTTGCCTTATAATCCACCCGGGTGGGAGAACCGTGAAGCAGCGAACGCTCTCCGAGTCCGTCTCGTGTACGGGAATCGGGCTGCACACCGGATCGCCGGTGCAGCTGACACTGCGTCCCGGCCCGATCGACTCGGGGGTGGTCTTCGTCCGTGCGGATCGCGAACGGGCGGTGGAGATCCGCGCGAGCCCGGCGGCGGTCGTCACGACCTCTCGAGCCACGACCCTCGGCAGCGGCGACGCGACCGTGGGAACGGTCGAGCACCTGTTCGCGGCCCTGTTCGGCCTGGGCATCGACAACATCCGCGTCGAGGTCCGCGGCCCCGAGCTGCCAATCATGGATGGCAGCGCGGCGCCGTTCGTCTATCTGCTGCGGTCCGCCGGTATCGTCTCACAGTGGGCGGCGCGCCGCTTCCTGCGGATCCGCAAGCCCATCGAGATCCGCGACGGCGATCGGCACATCTGCATCGAACCGTGCCGATCGTTCCGGGTGTCGTACGCGGTCGACTACGACCATCCGGCCATCGGCCGGCAGGAATTCAACATCGACGCCGTCGATCCGACGCGTTTCGAGCGCGAGGTCTGTTCCGCACGGACCTTTGGCTTCATGCACGAGGTCCAGTCGCTGCTGCGCGCGGGGTTTGCCCGAGGCGGTTCGCTCGAGAATACGGTGGTGCTGAACGGGAAGGGCGTCGTGAACGAAGACGGCCTGCGCTGGCCGGATGAATTCGTGCGGCACAAGGTTCTCGACCTCTTCGGAGACCTGGCGTTGCTCGGCCTCCAGATCCGCGGACACGTTCGCGTAGAGCGCGGCGGGCACTCGCTCCACCAGAGGCTCGTGGCGGCCATCGTCGATTCGCCGAGTGCCTGGCGCATCGAGGCGCCGGGCGTCCGCATGCCTCGCAGTCTCGGCGCGGCGCCGGCTTCCATCTAGAGGAGTTCCGGGGCCTCGACTCCGCGACCCGAAGCGCGCGCTGCCCCTGGCCGCCCGCCCCGGCTGTCGGCCGAGGGGGGCCGCTACCCGATGGGTTCGCGCGCGTTGTATCCTCGACCGGGCGTCCGGGTTCGCCGCGCGCGGCGAACCCATGACACTACGTGAAGGGGCCAAGGCATGGGTGCTCTGCGTTCGGAGGGGTCGCCTCCCGCGAATTCGGAGCGGCGGACCCGACGCCGCCCGGCGGTCGCGCACTGGATGGTGCTGATGGTGCTCGGTTTCTTCATCGGCCCGATGTACCTGTCGAATTTCTGGGGCTACATGCAGAGCCGCCGTCATTTGACGGAAGCCGCCTTCTCGAACATCCGGAGCGTCGCTGCACTCGAAGCGGCCGAGACCCGTGAGTTCATCCGCGCGGCGGAGAACCTGGTCTTCTCGATCGTCGCGGGCAATCACTTCCTCTTCCAGGTCGTGCGGTTGCTGGAGGATGCGACCCAGGATCGGGCCCAATTGAGCGAATCGCTGCGCGGCCATCTGGCCGCAAAAGCGGGCGATCGATCGACCCTTCGCGAATACCAGGTGTTGTCGTCCCGGGGCCGCATGCTCGCGTCCTCGGGAACCGGCTGGACCCTGGACAGCGACCTGTCCGGGAGTCGCTGCTATCGGGCGGGCCTCGTGGATTTCGGCGTCGTCGGCTTTCGACAGCCCCGGCCGGCGTCGACTCCGCCATCTCAGGGTCCCCCTGGATCCGGCTCGGCCCGCGGTGACCGGACGCCTCAGCTGGTGATTGCCGGTCCCATCCGCGACCCGGGTGGCGAGCTCCTGGGCGTGTTCTGTGCGCATTTCTCCTGTGACCTCCAACGCGGCTCGTTGCCGACACGCAAGCGGCGCGGCGACCCGGTGCAGCTGCATCTGCTCGACGAGCAGGGCCAGGCGGTCTGTGATCCCAGCGGGACGGGCCCGGTGGCTCCCTGGGTCGACTCCCGGCAGTGGCTGGACAAGACCGGCGCGGGGAAGGGCGAGACATGGGAGGGGAGGTACGGCGAAACGGACGGCTCAGAGGTGATGGTGGCGTATGCACCGGTTTCGAAGCTGGGCCTGGGCGTCGTCGCAGAGGTTCCGGTCACCCATGCCCTCGCTGGTCTCGAGCGCCTCAAGTGGGAGGCGATGGCCGCGAGCGGCCTGTTGGCCCTGGGGATCGCCCTCGCCGCCTTCTTGAGCTGGCGGACCTTCATGCTCCCGCTTCGGGCCCTGTCGAGGGCCTCGGAACGGATGGTTTCGGGTGCGGCCGGCGAAACGGTGGTTCCCGGCGGCCCGCGAGAGATCTCGGACCTCGCTCGGGCCTTCAACCGGATGAGCCTCGCGCTTCGGGACTCTCAGGAGAGCCTGGAGTCGAGAATTGCCGAGCGCACCCTCGAGCTGCGGGAGAGCCGCGAGTTCCTCGAGTTGCTGCTCGATTCCATCGACCAGCGCGTGGTCGTCGTGAATCGAGATTTCGAGATCATCAAGGCGAATGCCGCCGCCGAGCGGATGCACGCCCGGAAGCTCATCGGAGAGCGGTGTCACGAAGTGTTCGAAGGGGAGGCCAGTCCGCCCGAAGCCTATCCGGTGCGGCGGACCTTCGAAACGGGGCAGACCACGGCAGACGAACGCTCCCAACGCACCGTCCGGGGCGTGGAAGTCGTCTACGTGGAGACGTACCCGATGTTCGACGTCGACGGTCGGGTCGAGTCCGTCGTGGAAATCGGCCGCGTCGTCACCGCCGAGAAGAAGTTGCAGATGCAGATGGTGTATCAGGAGAAGATGGCCGCGTTCGGGCAGCTGGCCGCGGGCATCGCCCACGAGATCGGGAACCCCCTCGCCGCCATCGAGTCCCAGCTACAGATGGCCCAACAGGACCCGAGGCGCGTCGAGCAGACGCTGGGAGTCGTCCGAAAGCAGGTGGGCAGGATGCACCGCATGCTGCGGAGGTTGGTGAATTTCACGCGCCGAAAGCGGGACGAAGTAACGCTCATCTCGGCGAATCAGGTGGTCGACGACGTCGCGCAGCTGCTCGAGCACGATCCGCGAGCGCGGAGAATCGCGATCAAGACGCTTGCTACCGAGGGCCTGTTGGGCATCCGTGCCAAGGAAGACGATCTCGTGCAAGTCATCCTGAATCTGGGGATGAACGCCATCGATGCCGTGGGAGACGAGGGAACCGTCGAGTTCGAGACGGCGGCGGAGGATGGCTATGTCGTGGTGCGGGTACGAGACACCGGCCACGGAGTTTCCGAGAACGCTCGTTCCCAATTGTTCGAGCCATTCTTCACGACCAAAGCGCCGGGCCGCGGAACCGGTCTGGGCCTGTTCGTGAGCAAGGGGATCATCGAAGCGATGAACGGAGCCCTCGAACTGGAGCAGACCGGTCCCGAGGGATCGACGTTCCTGGTCCGACTGCCCACCGGAAGCGCCGAACAACGGGGAGAGGCGGCTTGAGCGAACGCATCTTGATCGCGGAGGACGAGGAGGTCGTTCGCACCAACATTCGGGATTTCCTCCAGTCCAACGGTTACACGGTCGACGCAGTCGCGGACGGCAGGGCGGCTCTCGAGCGCGTGCTCGCCGACGAGTACGCGCTCGTGATCAGCGACATCCGCATGCCCGAGATGGATGGGATCGAGCTGTTGAAGCGGATCGTCAACGAGCGACCCGGGACCCACGTGCTCCTCATGACCGCCTACGCCTCCATCGAAACGGCGGTCGATTCCCTGCGTCTGGGAGCGTACGACTACTTCCTCAAGCCGGTCGTCTTCGAAGACATGCTCCAACGTATCCAGAATCTCTTCGATTATCGCGACTTGAGGGACGAGGTCGTGCGACTTCGCCGCGACCTGTCGGGCCGGCTGGGTTTCGAGGGAATCATCGGCGACAGTCCGCAGATCCGGAAGGTGTTCGACCTGGTCGAACGCGTCGCGCCCACCGGTGCCACGGTCCTGGTGACCGGTGAGAGCGGTACGGGCAAGGAGTTGGTGGCGCGCGCGATTCACGCGCGCTCGAGCCTCGCCAGCAAGGAGTTCCTAGCCGTCAACATGGCGGCGATGCCGCACGAGATGGTCGAGTCCCAGTTGTTCGGTCACGAGAGGGGCGCCTTCACGAATGCCGATCGGCGCCGCGACGGGATCCTGCGAAGCGTTCGCGGAGGAACCGTGTTCCTCGACGAGATCAGCGAAGTTCCGCTGGATACGCAGTCGAAGCTGCTGCGCGCCCTCGAAGCACAGGAGGTGCTCCCCGTCGGAGCAGATCGCCCCGTGCGGACGAATTTTCGCCTGATCGCCGCGTCGAACCGGGATCTCGAGTGCGCAGTATCCGAAGGTCGATTTCGCGACGACCTCTACTATCGCCTCAACGTGTTTCGCATCGATGTGCCACTCTTGAACGAGCGTCGAGACGACATCCCCGCATTGGTCGCTCACTTCGTCAATCTCCACTGCCGCGCGCAGGGTCGCGGCCGCTTGTCGATCTCCGGTGATGCGATGAAGCTGCTGTTGACCTACGCGTGGCCGGGCAACGTGCGGGAGCTGTCGAACGTGATCGAGCGCGCCTCCATCTTGTGCGACGGCGATCAGATCGGTCCGGAACATCTTCCGAACGAGCTCTCCACGAGCGCGTCGTTGCCGACGGGGCTCAAACAGGCGGTCGAGGTCTTCGAACGCCGGCATATCGCGTGGGTGCTGAACGTGGCCGACGGAAACCGCGAACGAGCCGCGAAGATGTTGGAGGTCGATCCGGCAACCCTCTATCGGCGCCTGGCGAAGTACGACATCGACGAATCTTGACTTCGTGCCGTACGTCGACCCTTCGACGGTCCCGCCGCTGCCGTCGCGGCGATTGCGAGACCCCCTCGAGGCCGAGGTTCCGGGTCGGGCGCGCAGGCCCCGGAAGAAGTTCTCGAGACAGGCTCTAGGGAAGCCAGCGAGCGATGAAGATGTTGGTCTGATGGCCGCCGGCTCGGTTGCTCGCGAACACGAGCCAGCGTCCGTCGGGTGAGAACATCGGGAAGGCGTCGAACCCCGCGGCGAAGGTGATTTGCTCCGGCTCGCCGCCGTCGCGACCGAGCCGATAGAGATCGAATTCCCGATCCGAGCCGCCGAGGTTGCTCGCGAACAAGACTGCCGCTCCGTCCGGGGTGGGGTAGGGGGCGAAATTCGCGGCGCCGTTGTCCGTCAGCCGTCGGACGTTGCCGCCGTCGGAATCCATCCAATAGATGTCCAGGGCGTCGGGGCGGACGAGGCCGTCTGCCAGCAGGGAGCGGTATTCCTTCAGCGCCGTCCCCGTGGGCCGGGAAGCGCGAAATACGATGCCTGCACAGTCCGGTGTGAAGAAGGCGCCTCCGTCGTAGCCCGGAGTGTTCGTGAGCCGCTTCAGATCGGAACCGTCGGCATCGACAACGTACAGATCCAGATCTCCGTCGCGAGTAGACGTGAACACGATTCGCCCGTCCCGCATGCAGGCCGTCGCCTCGGCATCGTACGCGCCTGGCACCGAGACGAACGTCTGTTTCGACTGGCCGGGTCCCTGCTGCCACACGAGGTCGAAGTCGTACAGGCCCCAGACGTAGCCCCGCGAACGGTCCGGCTTCTCCGGGCAGGCGTCGTCGACGTTCTCGGTGGTGGCGTAGATCAAGCGGTCGCCATCCGGGTACGCGAAGTATCCGCAGGTCGTCCTGCCGTACCCGGACGAGAGCCGTGTCGTATCGCCCGTGGTGAGGTCCATGAGGTACTGCTGGTCGCAGCCGGCTCCGGGTGCGGTGCGCTGGAATATCAGGGAGCGGCCGTCCGGCGAGAAATAGGCCTCCGCGTTCTCCCCGTCGAAGGTGAGTTGGCGCAGGTCGGCCAGGTGGACTTCCTGCTCGTCGAGGAGATGCGATGCGGCCACGCCGCTCTCGGGCGTCCAGCTCTCGCCGGAGTGGCTCTCGTGCGAATCGGAGGCGGGCGAAGCACCCCGGCGCCCGAGTGTGACACGTTTCGCCACGCGCTCGCCGTCTCGCGTCACGGTCACGGAGATCGTCTCGCCAGGCCGGTGCTCGCGGAGCACGAACGTCATGTCGTAGAGGTTGTGGATCTGGATCCCGGCCATCTCGACGATGGTGTCTCCCCCCCGCAGCCCCGCGCGGCCGGCCGGTCCGCCGCCGCGAACGCCGGCCAGCAGGACCCCTCCCTCGCGTGCCCCCATCGTGCTGTAGTCGGGGATGCTACCCATGTACGCGCCGTAGCCCCGACTGTCTCCCCCCATCGTCGGGGCGCTACCCGACGCCCGATAGGGCAGCCTCTCCCGCCGGGTCAAGAGGTCGGCGAGGAGATCCTCTACGAAGGTCGATACCTGGCCTCCGCCCGCGATGTTCAGCGTTTCGACGTCGTCCGCAGGTGTGTGGTACTCGGAGTGCGCGCCGGTGAAGATGTGAATGACGGGGACCTCGCGCTGGTAGAAGGCCATCTGGTCCGACGGTCCGTAGCCGTCGCCGCCGGTGCTCAAGACCAGGTTGGTTTCGTCGACCAGGCCGGCCAGCAAGGCATCCCAATCGGTGGATGATTCGGAACCCAGTGCCGACAACCGGCCGTCGCGCAGACGACCGACCATGTCGAGATTGACCATCGCCATGGTGGTGTCGAGGGGCCGTATCGCATTTTGAACGTAGTGCGCGGACCCACCGAGTCCGATCTCCTCCGCCGCGAAGGCGAGTACGATGAGGGCGCGCTCGTCGCCCGTGTTCGCCCGTAGATGGGGAGACAGCCGTTGGACCGCACACAGCATGGCGGCCACCCCCGACGCGTTGTCGTCGGCGCCGTTGTGCACCGCTTCGACGTCCGGCTCGAGGGATCCGGCGCCGCCGAAGCCGAGGTGATCGTAGTGGGCGCCGATCACGATCGATTCCCCTGCGAGCGAACCTCGGCCTGGTCGCACGCCGACGATGTTCCGAACCGGCGCCGTGCTCGTCAGGACATCTGTGCGGCCGCGCACGCGGGCGGACGGAATCTCGAACGATCGAGGCGTGAAATCACTGTCGATGGCGTCGCGGAGCTGTGCGAGGCTATAGCCCGCCGCCGCCAGCCAGCGGTCGGCGACGGCCGGCGTGACCTGGAGGACCGGTAGACCCGCACGCGACAGCAGAATCTCGTTCTTGATCAGCGGAAGCCGGTTCGGCTCTTCGTCGCCCTCCGCGGTCGGCGAGACGAAGATCAGGGCCGCCGCCCCCGCCTCCCGCGCAGCCAGGGCCTTGTAGCGCAAGTCGGACCAGCGGCTCGGGCGTCTGCCGTCGAAGGGACTGTCGGGATCGTCCTCGCCGGGCTCGTAGCGCATCGCCAGCACCACCTTGCCCGAGACGTCCGTGTCGGCGTAGTCGTCGTAACCGAGAGGCTCGGCCCGAATTCCATAGCCGGCGAACACGAGAGGCCCCGAGAACTCGAGCGACGACGAGAATCCCAGTGCTGTGAAGCCCCTGCCGAACTCTTCGTCCGTCCAGCCACTCGCCGGCGTCGAACGCCACTGCAGCGAATTGTCCACGCCCGCCGCAACGCCTGTCTCGACCCGAAAGGCCTGCTGATACGCCACCCCCGCGTCTTGCAGCCCGAGGTCGTGGAACTCTTCTTCCAGGAAGAGGGCGGCCCTTTCCAGGCCAGCGGTGCCGACGCCGCGCCCCTCCATGGAATCGTCAGCGAGGACCGTCACGATGCGGCGGAAGCAGTCGGCGGCCGCCTGGGGTTGCGCTACGACACCTTTCGGACCCGTGCCCTGACACGATAGACACAAGACGATCGACGCGAAGAGAGCGAGCTGTATGAGCCGGTCGGACGATGACGTGCGGCGGGCGATCGGCCGAACGCGTTTCGTCTGCCGCAACCGGGCCGCGGCGGCACTGGACGACATCACTCGATCGCGATGCTGGATGCTTCGACCAGGACACCATACCGGTAGCCGTATCCGAAATCCCTGTCGACCACGACGGTGCCGCGCACCAGCAGCGTGCTGCCGATCGACGCGGTCGAGGTGGTGGTCACGGTCAGGTCGTTCGTCCCATCCGCTGCGGTCGTGCCGTCGCGCAGGTGGATCCAGGTCTTGCCCAGGATTCCCGAGCGGCACTTCACGACGATGCCGCGAACGCTGACCTCCTCGCCGGCGAGATCGGCCTTCTGCTCGATGATCTCGGCGACGGTCTTGCCCGACGGAGCCCGTTGGACGCCGGAGAGGTCGATGTCTGCCGCATCGTCGGCGCCGGGCGGACAGTGCTCGCGAATGTCTACGGACGCCGCGCTCCCCTCCCCGTGAACCCGCATCGATGAGGCGAAGTAGATCATGTCGAAGCGGCGCTGCAAGGACGGGCTGTAGAAGCCCGGCATCGGTGACCCGTCCGGCAGGAACACCATGTCGCCCTCACTCACTTCGGTGCGGGGCGCGGCCGCCCAGACGATGCCGTCGCCGGTATCGACCTGGACGTAGGTGTAGCTGCTCACGCTCATGGTCGATACGACGGTGCCGGCGATCTCGTGGCCGCCCTCTTGGGTCGACTGCGCGAGCCGCGCGGGGGTCGCTGCTTCCCCGCCGCCGGCGGAGACGGCGGGGGCCACGAACACCCAGACGATTGCCAGCCCTGCTGCGCGTAATCGCGACACCGCGCTCCCTCCATTTCGGCCTGTTGCCCGCGTTGCGTGTGACTCGTTCAGACGGAGACCCTCTTCATGGCACCGGATTCTTCGATTCGACCATTGCAGCGGGTGCTTCGCAGCAGATAAGCCGCGATGATCAACGCCACCTCGATCACGGCGTAGGCCGCGACGTAGAGCTGCCCTCCCTCGGCGAAACCGTAGGCGTGCATTCCCGCGGAGAGAATGAAGTTGACGCCGTAGTACGTCATGATGACGGCCAGGAATCCGAGGACTGCGCTCACCGCGAGCCCGAAGGCATGCAGCCAGCCGGCGAAGCGCGCGTGGATGATCGCGAGATAGACGAAGAAGGTGATCAGCGACCATGTCTCCTTTGGATCCCAACCCCAGTAGCGGCCCCAGCTCTCGTTGGCCCAGACGGCTCCGAACATGATCCCCGCTGCGAGGAAGAGGATGCCGATCTGAAGCGTCCTGTGCAGGAGCTTCGTCATGGAACTCAGCAGCTCGCCCCGGTCCCGCCGGGCGAGCTCGACGCCGAGTATCGCGTGTCCCAGCACCATTGCCAGGGCCAGGGCGGCGTAGGAAAGCATGATGGTCATCACGTGCACGGCGAGCCACGAGGTGTTGGCGAGAACGGGCACGAGGGGGTTGATCGCAGAATCGATCGGGAGGTTCTCGGAGAAGGCCAGGCACAGGAAGCCGATCAAGCCGGCTGACAGTGCGGGGAATCGCTTGCGATGAGCCACCTCGAGGCCCAGGCCGAGAGCGATGGCGCCCCATCCCATGAAGACCAGCGATTCGTACAGGTTCGATACCGGGGCACGGCCGGCGATGTCCCAACGGATGCCGATGCCCGTGCTGTGGCAGACGAAGCCGGCGCTGATCAACGTCAGGCCGGTCGCGTAACCCCAGGGGCGCGCCGAGAATCCCACGAGCATCACGACGAGGAAGCCGGCGAGATAGAGCTTCCACGCCCATCCGAAGGCGTTGAAGTCTTCGTAGAAGAGCTCTCGCGCGATTCGGGACGCGGGGGGGTAGACCGTCGGGTTGGCGCTGCGGAGCGCCGCGGTGAGCGCCCGTGCTTCGCGCGCGAAGGCCGCCCGGTCGGCATCTCGGTGGGCCCGCGCGAGCTTTCCGAACCGGTCGTAGATGGCCCGCAGCGACGGATTCCGGGTATGCGCGAGACGGACGGGCGAAGTCCAGCCGCCCCGGGCATCGAGGAAGGGAACGATCGTGAGTGCCTCGTTCGAGATCAGCCCCGCAACCCACTCGAGCTTCTGATACGCAGCGAGGGCATCCCGCTCGACGCGGTCGAGCTCGAAGCCGTCTCGTTCGCGCCCCAGCGCGCGTGTGACGAGCTCCTGCAGGGCGCGATTCCGAACGAGCGCGTTGAACGAGAATCGCCTGTCGCTGGCCTCCAGGCCGAGCTTCGCCTTCAGGTCGAGGCTGTCGATGCGGATGTAGGGGCGGTCGCCGAAGGTCTCGGCGGCCAGCGCGTAGCCCCAGAAGATCTCGAGCGAGCTCAGGCCGTCGAGGCGCTCGCGCCCCGTCAACAGCAGCGCCGTCTCGTTGGCGTAGGTCTGGATCGGCTTGGCTCGTCCGTCCGCGAGAATCGCCCAGCCGCGGGTCTCCTCCAGCGGGACCTGCGCGGCGATCGGCGGGGACGCCTGCGCTCGGGAGGCCGGCGCGGCCGCGAGGCCCGCGATCACGGTCAGTGCCAGGGTCAGCAGGAAGCGAGAGGTGACGGATCCGCGGCTCATCCGCGCCGCAGCCGGCAAGCGGAAAGGAGAGGAGGACTGGTCAGCACCTGCACGCCGCGAAGCCGCGAGCGCGGCGTGGGGCCGCGGGGTGCGGAGGCCCCAGGCGATCCCCAGAGCGATCAGCACGAAGGCGACGTAGACGATCGGTACGCCCGGGTCGTAGGACACAGCGAGCACGGTCGCGTCGGGCCGGCCCTCTTCTCCGAGTTGGTAGCTGCTCTGGAACAGTCGAAATCCCGCGACATCGAGTGGGTGGTTCATCGTGATCCATACGTCGCGTGGCGCGTCGCCGATTTCATCCCGCGTCACGCGGACGTAGCTGCGGTACTCGGCGGCGCGGTTCGAGCCTGGATGGTGGATCAGCTCGAATTTCTCGAGCGCGATGGAGAAGGGCACGGCGCGGGTCTGCGTCCCGAACGCCACCTCGAGGGCGCGGCCTTCGGGGAAGGTGAACGTGTGGGACGAACCGCGCGCCAGCCAGCGCCGATCCCGCTTGCCGTCTAGCCGGGCCTCGATCCGCACGTAGGCGCGTCCATCCCGGCGTCCGGGGGCGATGTGCATCGCCGCGGCGCCCTCGGGAACGAACTCGATGATGCGGACTCCCGGATGGCCCCCACCCTCAGCCCGCAGCTGCAGCGCCGCGATCTCCGACCCCCGCGGCAGCGCGTAGCCGACCGTCGTCTCCCCACCGGGGGATTGCGCACTTCTCCCGTCGAGCCAGCGCGTCCGGACCTCGAGAGAATCGAGCAGCAACTGGTTCTGCCTCTCGCCTTCGAAGATCACCATCCGGCCCTCATAGCCGAAGGACCGCGAGATCCAGGCTCCCGCGAGCAGGACGACGATCGCGAAATGGGTGAGCACGAATGGCCACTGATGCCGCTGGATCGGGATGCGGTTGATCACCGCGACGGCGAGGTTCACTCCGATCAGGAAGAGGAAGAAATCGAACCAGGGCGTCCCGTAGATCGCCGACCAGGCGGCGTCCCGTGTATCTCGGGACTCGATCAGGGTTCCGACCGTCATGATCGCCGCCCCGCCGAGGAGCAGCACCATGGTGAAGTGAACTCTTCCCAGGAACCGAAGCCAGCGGATCCTGCGCGACCGTGATGCGTTCATCTGGGTCCTCTCGCCGTCGGGTGTCTGCAAGCGCCGCGACCCCTGGTCTCGGCAAGCAGCGCGACGCTCTTCCGGAACTCTCGCTGTTCGGACACGTATCGAAGCAAGGATCGGGCCAGGGTCGCCGCGGTCGTTGCCGTGCCGCGTGCGCGCGCGGGAGGATCTCCGACGCGTGCTTCGGCTCGCGGGAGAGGCGCGCGCAGCGGGCGTTTCCCGATCGATCGGCGCCTCTCGCAGATCTGCATGGCCCGCAGACGCCGGACGCGGAGATCGGCGCACGGGCGGAATTTTCCCCATTTGAATCGAGCACTTGGGGGCATGGCAGAACTGCGAGGCGCGCCCTGCGGACCTCGACGTTCTGCGATGTCGGGGGAGCTGCGCCGCTGCGGAATTTTCCGCCGGGATCGTCGGAGCGGGACGACCGCCCCCGAAACGGGCCTGTGCGACCGCGAGACGCGCCGATGCGGAGCCGGTGGGACACGGCGCCACGGACTGTCGCGCCGAGACCAGGTCTGGCACGGCCCTTGCTCTAGCCATTCAGCGAACGGCATTGGCTCGGCCGTCGACTCGAAATCACGGAAGGAGGACGACATGAAGGCGGCAACCCGGTACTGGAAGAGTGCGGTGGTCCTGGCCGCGGGGCTCGTGGTCGCCGCTGGCGCAACGGCGGCCCCAGGCGACGGACTTGCACTGAGCGACCACGACTTCACGGACGACGCCAACACCGCCGTCGGTCTGTGCACGTTCTGTCACACGCCGCACCGTGCGCAACAGACGAGGCTGCTGTGGAACCACACGCTGTCGAGCCTGAGCTACTCCTGGAGCGACACCACCACCACGACGAACGGAACTCCGCTGCCGACCTTCGACAACACCTGGCAGGGCGTCAGCAAGAACTGTCTGTCGTGCCACGACGGCACCGTCGCGATCGGCGACGTCGCCTGGTTCAACAAGCTTCCGAATCAGAACCTGTTCTCCGATCAGCACAATGCTGCGAGTGATCCGTACCTGATCACCTTCAACAACCCCGGCACGGGGGACATGGCGGGGAATCATCCCGTCGCGCACCCCTTCCCCTTCGGGGGCGTGGTCAGCACCTACAACTCCGTGACTTCCGGCGCCGAGGTTCCGGCGAGCGGATGGGTGGCCGACCCGACCGCAGGCGGAATCCGGCTGTTCAACGACGACGGTTCGGGCAACGTGTCCGCCGGACCCGTCGCTGGGCAGACGGGCATCGAGTGCTCTTCCTGTCACGATCCCCACAACGGAAGTCAGGTCCTGGGCGATTACTTCCTGCGAGGGACCCTCACGGGAAGCGACTCGAACTACATCTGCCTGAAGTGCCACGACAAGTAGCACGAGCCTTCGGTCGACCAGCCGTGAGTGGCGCCGCGCGTCGAAGCGATTCGGCGCGCGGCCGCTCGATCGCAGCTCGCGCGCTGCGCGAGCGCCGGAAGCCACGTTCCACGCGGCCCGCGTGGCGTCGAATTTCGTGTCCGAGTAGCCTGGGAGCGGCCATGACACGGCTTCGTCGGGTTGCGATGACTGTGGCTCTCGCGTTGCTCTTGTCCGGGGCGACCGCGTTCGCGGGTGTCTTGGGCGACATCTTGATGAACCGACGATCGACGGACAACGGAGTTCCGGCTGTCGTCTTTCCGCATTGGAAGCACCGGAGCAGGTTCCGCTGCTATGCCTGTCATCCCGACATCTTCGAAATGCGGGCCGGGGAGAACGACATCACGATGGACGGTCTTCGCCAGGGCGAGTACTGCGGCCGCTGCCACGACGGAAAGACGGCGTGGGCGATCGGGTTCAATACCTGTCGCGACTGCCATTCCGTTGGAGAGATGTGAGGTGTGCGGGGGCCGGCTGCGCGGATCCCGTTCCTCTTCGCGGCTGCCGTCTCGATCGGTACGCCGGGAGCGTCCGTCGCCCAGGTCGTCAAGCTGACGCGAATCGGTGGCGCTGTGGAGCTGGGCACCGAGATGTCGCATCAGGAAACCGAGAGCGCTGGCGGGCCGACGCGCGTCTTCGACCGCTACCGCTTCCTCGAGGAGGTCGAGCTCGGCGTCGATGGCTTCGTGCTCTCCAACCAGTTCGTCAACTTCGGTCTCGGCGGAAGCTTCGGGCTGCGGCAGGAACTGTTCGGCGGCACTGGCGATTCCGAGAACTCCAACGCCACCCTCCTCGGTTATGACGGGAGCATCAGCCTGTTCCCCACGAAGCTCCTTTCGCTGTTCCTCTTCGGATCCCGGTTCGAGGACGAGCAGGTACAGAGCTTCGGGACGAACACGGATTCTCTGAATGAATCCATCGGGGGCAAGCTGCGGATCAACACCCCGTGGTTTCCCTCGACGATCTCTGTCGAGCAGCGGCATCTTCGTTCGACCAGCAGCGACGGCTTCGTTCTGGGCCGCCGCGAGGACACGCGTCGTTTCGTGGAGTACGACGGCAGACATTCGTCCGAGGCGCTGCAGCTGAACCTGAGCGGGCGTGCTGAAGACGTCGACGACAACAGCATCCCTCGGGTCGGCGACTACCGGGTATACGACACCGATGGCGCGGTCTCGTATCGCTGGGGGCCGTACTTCGAGAAGTTCTGGCGGCTTTCCGGCGGCTACTTCGAGCGACGCGGAAGGTTCGACTTCAGCAATGCTTTCGGGTCTTCCGCGTTCTACTGGGATCCGACGGATTCGTTGTCGACGAGCCTGGAGCAGCGATTCGACTTGTCCCAATCGGCCGGCCAGGACACCGATACGTTGATGAGTGTCTTCACGTTGAGCCACCAGTTGTGGGAGAGCCTGCGGACCAATTTCAACGTGACCGTCGAGCGGACGGATCAGGACGCTGGGACGCGTGCGTCGTACGGAAGCAACCTGTCGCTGGACTATGAGAAGAAGCTTTCCTCGGACAGCGTGCTTCTGATCGACATCGGTGTGCGTTATCGATTCGAGGACCGCGAGTTCGAAGAGGACCAGACGATCAATACCGGTGAGAACCTGGCTGTTTCCGGTTTCACGGGAAACTTCTTGTCGAATCGAAATGTCGATCCGGCCAGCGTCCGGGTCTTCGAGAGCAGAGGCGGGCCTCTGCTGATCGAAGGCTTCGACTACCTGATCGACGTGGTCGGAGACCGCACATCGATCGATCCCATCTTCGGCGGTGGAATCTCGGTCGGAGACGCCGTCTTCGTCGATTACGTCTATCTCGCCGATTCGAGCGCGGAGATCACGCGGCCCGGATTTCGGGTGGGCCTGGGGTGGGACGCGGGCTGGATCTCCCTGCGCTACGAACACGATCAGGACAAGGAGCATCTGGTCGCGGGAGAAGATCAGCCCCTGCAACATTCCGTGCGAGACTCGGTCCGGATCGACCTGTCTCGTGAATGGGGCACGTGGAGGGCGTCGACGAGTGCTTCGTTCCTCGAGGACGACTCGGGCGATTCACCGTACCGGGAATTCGCCTTCGGGCAGGACGTCACCTGGCAACCCCGTGCTGGCCTCTTCCTCTCTGCCATTCTTCGCGAGACTCAGCGAAATTTCCGCAATCCGAGCCGGGGCATGCGAATCATCACGGCCGGAACGTCGGCGCTCTGGCAGTTCTGGGGCAACTCGACGGTGCGGGTCTTCGCGGATTTTCGCGATCTGCACAATTCGGCATCGCTGGATCAGCGCGACGCGGGCCTGGGTCTGCGCGCTCGTCTCCGGTTCGGAAAGATCGAGGTGACGCCGGTATTCCTGTGGAATCGGCGCCAGCGCGGACAGAGCGTGTCGGACGACCTCCGCGGCCTGCTCCGCCTTCGGAGGAGCTTCTGAGCATGCGACCTCATCTGACCGCAACGCTCGCGGTGCTCACGTTCGCGTCGGCCTGCATTTCGGCGTCACCGATTCCGCTGTTCGACGAGCTGGGCGACGTGACCGCCGAGTACGAGGGGCGGCCCCAGTGGCCGCCGCCTCCCGCGACCGCGCGCATCCGTTATCTCGGCGCGATCTCGGCGAAGCGGGATTTCGAGCCCCCCCCGTCTCTCTGGCGCCGCCTCGTTTCGGTGTTCGTGGGGGAGCCGGGGGTTCGCCTCGTTCGCCCAGCGGCCATCTGCATGCGCGGGACGACCCTGGCGATCGCGGATCCGGGAGCGGCCGTCGTACATCTTCTCGATCTGCACGAGCGGAGATGGCGTCGGATCGCGTCGACGCCGACGGGTCCGCTGCGCTCACCGGTCGGGGTGGCGTGCCTGCCGGGTGGACGTTTCGTCGTCTCCGATTCTCACCGGAACGGCCTCTGGTCGTACGACAAGAACGGCCTGCCGCGCGGACGCTTCAGCGACGTTCCCCTGGAGCGACCGACCGGGCTGATTTTCGACGAGGTCCACGGCCGTCTGTGGGTCGCCGAAACGTCGGCGCACCGGCTCCGCGCCTTCGACGCGGAGGGTCGCGAGCTGCTGCGCGTCGGGCGCCGCGGCGCGGGTGCGCGGGAGTTCAACTACCCCACCATGCTGGCAGCCGACCCGGATGGAGGTGTGTGGGTCACGGATTCGCTCAACTTCCGCCTCCAGCACGTCGATTCGACCGGGGTACTGGACAGATCCTTCGGTGTCGCAGGGGATCGCGAGGGTGCCTTCGCGCGGCCCCGGGGCGTGGCCGTCGACGCTTCGGGACGTATCTTCGCGGTCGACGCGTTGATGGACGCGGTGCAGATATTCGATCCCCGGGGCCGCCTGCTGTTGGCCTTCGGTGGCCGCGGAACCCGGCCGGGCCAGTTCTGGCTGCCGGCAGACGTCGTGCTCGACGGTCTCGGGCACGTCTTCGTGGCAGATTCCTTCAACCAGCGGATCCAGGTATTCGCGTATCGCCCGCCAGCGGGTGGCTGAGATGCGAAACCGACGCGCGCTTGCGGTCGTGCTGCTCTTCCTCCTCTGGGGCACGGGAGAATCCGCAGCACAAATCGCGAATACGCTCCACAACTTCACTCCAAGCGGACCGGGGAGCATGAAGAACCCGGATCCGGTGGGCCTTTGCCGCTTCTGCCACACCCCCCATCGCGCTTCCCAGACACGGGCACTGTGGAATCGCGACCTCCCGGCCCAGGCCTACGATCCATACGACAGCTCTACGCTCACGGCGATTCCGGGGCAGCCGACGGGCGCGTCGCGCCTCTGCCTTTCGTGTCACGATGGAACACTGGCCCTCGGCAACGTGATCTGGGCTCCGGGCGAGACCATCTCGCCGATCGGGCCGCTCACGGGACGCGTCCTGCTCGGCACGGATCTCACGGATGACCACCCGGTCTCCTTCGTCTTCGACGAAGCCCTGGCGGTGCGGAACGGCGAGCTCGTTTCGCCGCTCACGCTGTCGGGACCGGTGCAGCTCGACGGAGAGGGTCGTGTGCAGTGCATCTCCTGCCATGATCCCCACTCCGATCTGCTTCCGAAGTTCCTCGTTGCGAGCATCGAAAACGCCGATCTGTGCGTCGCCTGCCACGTGAAGAACGGATGGGTCGGCTCCTCCCATTCCACATCCACGGCCCAGTGGAACGGAAGCGGCGAGGATCCCTGGCCGGGTCTCGAATTCTCGACCGTCGGCCAGAATGCGTGCCTGAACTGCCACACTCCGCACTCGGCTCCGATTCCGGAACGGTTGCTCGTTCGCGCTCCCGTGGAGCAGGTCTGCCTCGCGTGCCACAACGGAAACGTGGCCGGAACCGACGTGGGCGCGCAGCTCGCGAAGCCAGAACACCACCCCGTCATCGAGACGAGCGGTGTTCACGATCCAGCCGAGAGCCCCCTTACGATGGACCGCCACGTCTTCTGCGCGGACTGTCACAACCCGCACGCGGTCCGGTCTGCGACCGCAACGGCCCCCGCCGTGTCGGGCAAACAGCATTTCGTTCGCGGTGTGGACCTCGGTGGGGCGCCGGTGGAGGAGGCGCAGTTTGCGTACGAAGTCTGCTTCAAGTGTCATGGACT
>JBHHVG010000001.1:0-24327 GCA_046754165.1 Myxococcota bacterium | reverse complement strand
CTCGCCGTCCCATCCGTACGTCGACGGGCGTATCGAACGGGTTCTCCTGCGCAGAGGCGGCGATGCACTCGCACGCGGATTCGATGCGGTCGATTCGGGCCGCCCAGCCCGGCCTCAGAACGCGAGCGCGACCGAGCTGAAAGCGGAGGATCCGCATCTCGTCCCCGAGACCGTGCCGCCTGCGCGCGGGGATCCCCGAGCGGTGGAGCTTGCGAATCGCCTCGGCGATCCGCGCGGCCAGCTTCACGCCGTCCGCCGCCATCAGCGGGTCCGCAGCGGGCGCCGCGGCCACGCGCCCCTGAAGCCACATTCGCAGCTCCGGGACGAGGCCGAAGGGCTCCGGAACGGAGATCCCGTCCTCGCTCGCGGCGTCGAAGCCCCCCACCCACAGCTGCTCCACGAGGTCATGGGTCGCCCGATCGAGGCTTCGGCGGCGGATCTTTCCCAGCAACGAGAGGTTCCGGGACGACGCCGTCCGATCGTCCACTCCGATGTCGTACTCGATCAGGCAGCGGCGGCCCGGATTCGAGCGACGCAGGCGGGATGCGCTGATCTGGATCCGCGGGCCGTTGCGATGCCTCGCGGCGATCAGCGGCGCGATCAGCGGCGCGACCTCGGCCGGATCGAGGGCACGATCGACCAGGCGCTGAAGCTCGCGCCGCCGTCGAACACCCTCCCGGGCGGTCTCCGCTTCGTCGCGGCACGCGCGCCGCACACGGCTTCGCCCCTTTGCGGCCAGCACTCTTTCGGCCCGCTCCACGATCGCCTCGATCGCATCGGGCCACTCGCTGACACGATCGCGGAAGGGCTCGGGGGCGAGCTTCACCAGACTTGCGGCGACGTGGGTGCTGACGTCTCGCGCGGCGCCGTCGCTGGCGTCCTGATAGCCGTCGATCAGCGCCTCTGCGGCGGGTACCGCGAATCCATCCGGAACCCGGCCGAGCACCGCATCGCGCTCGAGCTGTGCGACGAACGTCCCCAGGTCGGTGGCGGGATCGCCGCGCGCGGCCAGATCGAGATCGAGGAGGACGACGCTGTCGTCGTCCACGAGCACCTGACCCGCGTGGAAGTCTCCGTGGAGCAGTGCGCGCTTCCCGTGGCTCGCGGCCAGTCGCACCTCCAGGATCGCCGCGAGATCCCGTATCCGGCTCGACAATGCCGGATGCAGGAACGAAACGGCGTCCGCGGCGGCCCGCAACCCCCGAACCTCTTCGCGATAGGAACGCTGCTCGATGCGACGGCTTGGCTCGGCGTGCAGCTCCGCGAGGGACGCTCCCACGTTCGAGATGATCTCGAGACAACCCCCTGTGTCGCGTCCGAACGCCTCCAGGAGCGGCTGGCCCGGCATCCACTCCAGGATCAGCAGCTGCTTGCTCTTCCAGGACCCGAGCCTGCGAGCCACGCGCAGGCGCTCGCCCGACCGGATGTGCTTCGCGCTCAGGTTCGCGCGGACGAAATCCTCCGGCGTGTACAGGCGGAGAACCGTCGGATCTCCGCCAGGCGACGCCAACCGGCCCACGAATCGCCTCTCGGGCTTGTAGCGGAGCGTCTGAACGGATGCGCGGCCGTGTCCGCAACCGTCGGGGAGGACCGTCGTGAGGATTCTCTCGAGGGCCGCCGGGTCCTCGAGCCGGCAGAGCTTCCGGAGCACCGCGTCGTTCGGAAACACGGAGACCACCACGTTCGCCTCCCGGAGCACCGCCTTCCCCGCGCCGAGCATGGTCGCTACCGCGGGACGGCGGCACGCCTTTTCGAACTTCTCTCCCGCGTCGCGGCGGTAGGCCTTCGCGTGAACGACGATCGGGACGCCCCGGACGACCAGCCGATAACCCACCAGGCAGGCCGTGCCAGGCTTGTAGCGGGTGTAGATCTGCCGCGGAGCCTCCATGGCGACGTCCGGGAACACGCGGCCCAGCTCGCCGAGAAACGCCTCGGAATCGAGCAGGGTTTCCAGACCGGGAAGCGCCCGCTCTCGACTCACAAGCCGGACGTCAGCGCGCGAGAGCATGGCGCACCTCCGAGTCGCGACCGCCGTGCGCGGCCTGCATGCGGTAGACGCGCGCGTAACGGTTCCCCAGCCGGACGAGCTCGTCGTGGGATCCGCGCTCGACGATCCGGCCGTTCTCGAGGAAGAGAATGAAATCGCAGCCCGCGGCCTGGCCGAGATCGTGGGTGACGAGAAGCGAGGCACGCCCGCGCGACAGGCGCTCCAACGCGCCCATGACGGAGCGTTGGTTGGCTTCGTCGAGAGCCGTGCACGGCTCGTCGGCCAGGAGGATGGGAGCCCGGCGCACGGCGGCCCGCGCGATGGCGATGCGCTGGCACTGACCTTCGGAGAGAGTCACGCCGCGCTCGCCGACCGTCGTCTCGTAGCCTTCTGGAAGCTCCCGGATGAACCCGTCGGCCTCGGCGATCCGGGCAGCCGACTCGACTGTGTCGAACGAGACCCCGGGGCATCCGCACGCGATGTTCTCGCGCACACTCGTGGCGAACAGCAGGGTGTTCTGGAGAACCACGCTGATCTGTGACCGCAGAGACTCGACGGTGTACTCGCGGATGTCGCGGCCGTCGACCGAGATTCGGCCCTTCTGCGGGTCGTAGAGCCGCAGGCACAGGCTGACGATGGTCGACTTCCCGCTTCCGGAGGGGCCGACGATGGCGACGCGTTCGCCCGGACGAATCTCGAAATCGATGTCCTCGAGGACGGGGCGGCCGCTCTCGAACGCGAATCCCACCCCTTCGAAACGGAGGGATCCCCGGAACGGAGGGGCCTTCACGGCGTCGCGCCCATCGCGGACTTCCGGCTCCTGATCGAGAACGGCGAGCACTCGATCTCCCGCCGCAGCGGCCTTGGCGAGACGAGCCGAGTACTTGGCGAAGTTTCGCAGCGGGCGAAAGGCACTCTTCATGTAGGCGAGGAATACCAACAGCTCGCCGGCCGTGAGCTCCGCGCGGAGAACGATCACGGCGCCGAACCACAACACGGCCGCCTGGGCGACCGCAGTCAGAACGTCGACGGCGCTTTCCAGCCGGGCGGCGAGGCGCCGGCCCTTGACGCCTTCGGTCAGGCTTTGTCTGCTCTGGCTCGAGAAGGCGCCAGAGAACACATCCTCGAGCGACACGGCCTGGACGGTCTCGATGGCGGCAATCGACTCGGCGGCGGTGCTGGCCATGTGGGCCTCCCGCTTCCTCTGCTTGCGCGACACCTCGTGGATCCGTCGGCCGAGCCGGACCGTCGACAGCGCGAAGAGCGGCGCAGTGCTGATGGCTACCAGCGCGAGCTGCCAATGCATCCACCACATCACCGCGAGCATTCCCGAAAGAATCAAGGCGTTCCCGATCATCGGGAGCAGCGCGGTCACGACGACTTCGCGCATCATTCCGATGTCGCCGATCACCCGAATGATGAGGTCGCCGCCACGCGCCTTCGAGTGGAAGGACAACGAGAGGTTCTGGAGGTGGCGAAACAGCTCGTTACGGATCTCGGTCACGAAGCGGTTGCCGGCGATCGCGAATCCGACCGCACTCGCGTATCGCGCCGCCGCACGCAGTGACACGAAGCTCACCCATGCGACTGCGGCCATCGCCACGATCGACATGGGAGGGAGTGAAGCCAGCGCCGCGATCGGAGGCGCCGCCCCGGACGTGGTCGGTGCGATCACGTGGTCGATCACGAAGCTGAGCGGCCAGGGCTCGAGCAACCTCAGCAGCACCTCGCCAACGAGCGCGAGCATGGAGCCTGCGATGAGTCGCCGCTGGCTGTGGAGCTGCGGCCAGAATCGGTGACCGATCTGTCCCAGGATGGGGAGGCTCGCGCGAATGCCTTTTCGTCGTGCCATTCCGTTCCGTCTCACTTCCACCGCAGCGCGTGATCGTTGCGGGCCGGCTCCGTGATCAGGGGCGCGGGCATCATCCGGCGCATCGGGTGGCTACAGGGCCTCGGGCCTGGCCGCGTGCTCGCCGGGGAGTCTCAGCTCGCCGATCAGACCGGGGAGTCGCGCGACCGCGCCGAGATCGACGGAGCCGTGGGGCGACGGCGTGGACACGTCACTGGCCATCCACTTCTCGAGCGCCGCCGGTGTGGCGTCGCTCGGGTGGCAGAAGCTCAGGAGTCCGAGAGCCGCGAGGCGCCGGGCGCGGATGAGCTGCTCCGTGCGCGGGGAAACGCGGGGCACGATCAGGGCGCGCTTCTCATGGGCCAGGATCTCGCAGACCGTGTTGTAGCCCCCCATGGCGATCACGCGGTCGGCGGCGCCAAGCAGCGCATCCGGATCGTTCACGAAGTCGAGCAGCCGTAGATCCGAGCGGCTCGCGACGAGCCGGGCGATCGCGTCTCTGGCGCGGCGCGGCATGAACGGACCGGCCAGGATCACGCCGGAGGTGTGGGCGGGAAGGGACGCCTGTGCGAAGGCTCTTATCAGGGCCTCGCCGTCCTCTCCGCCGCCGACCGTGCACAACACGAAGCGCCCCGGAGGCACGACGGTTTCTCCACTCGAAGGCGGATCCCACGCCGAATCGGAGAGATCGCGGCGATTCAGATAACCCGCGAAGCGGACCTTCTCGGCGACCCTCTCCGACAGGCCGTACTCCCGCACCGGGTCATAGACCGCACGATCGCCGTACACCCAGATGGCGTCGTAGAAGGCTTCGATGGCCGCTTCGCTCGCCGAGGAGACCCATTCCGTGCGAACGTGCTCTGGCTCGTCCAGGACGTCGCGCAGGCCCAGCACGCAGCGGGTTCGCCCCCGGGACCGCAGCTCCTCGAGTACCGGGGTGAGCTCTCCGAGTGCGCCGCGCGGAACCTTGTCGACGATGAAGACATCGGGACGAAACGCCTTCAGTGCCGCGCAGATCGACATGGACCGGAGTTGAACGAGCTCGTCCGTGGTGATGTCGAGAGACCTGGACTCGTATCGATTCGTCTGCTTCTGGAAGGACGGCACCGTCAGGAAGTCGGCTCCTTCTGGCTTTCGGAAACGGCTTGCCTCGCTGACGCCCGTCAACAGCAGAACGTTCGTGGCGCTCCCGGCCGTGAGCAACGTCTCCGCGATCAACATGTTCCTGCGGAGATGACCGAGACCCACGGTATCGTGGGAATAGACGGCGACGCGGAGCCCCTTCGCCGCTTTCTTGACCAGATACCTCTCGTCGCCGCCCAGCCCTCCCGCCACGAGCTCGATGGGTCTGTGCTCGTCGACCAATGTGGAGTTGGCTCGAAACAGTTCCATGGTTCACCCCCTCCGGCTCTGACCGCGGAGAGCGTTCAGGACGCCCAGCCCGAGGATTCCCGAGGCGATCAGGGCGATTCCGGACGGTTCCGGTACGGGGATGACCCCGTCTACGGCGAGTGAGAAGACTTCGATGAAGTCGGCCTCGCCGCCGCCGCTGCCGTCGATCACGAAGAGGCCGGTGATCGTCTCCACGTCGAGCTGGCTGTCGAGCGGATCGAGGTCCACATAGACGATGTCCGTCAGATTGGAGTGCGGCGGCACGTCGAGGGTGTCGACGTCCGCGCCCTGAAGCCCGCCCATGAGGCTCAGGAAGACGAACTCGCCCGTCTCGACCGGCGAGCCGACGCGGGTGCGGCCGACCTGCACCACCAGACCGAAGTCGTCGGTGGCACCGGTTTCGACGAATCCCGTGGGACCGAGGTTCGTGTCCACGAGCGCCAGCTCGAAGCCCCGGGTGGTCTCCGCATCGGTGAATCCACTGTCGGGTGCGCCGACGAAGCCCTTGGGATCGGTGTAGTGGATGCGCTCCGAAGGAAGGTTCGGAACGAAGATTCCACCGCTCGTAGCAGTGGCCGGCAGCGTGAACTGGCGCGCCTGCACTGCGCTCGACGTCGCGTCGAAGCTGTCCGCGTAGGTATCCGCTCCGCTCGCGATTTCGGCGGATCCGAGGATGGTCGCGACGAGATCCGGCTTTCCCAACGGACCCGCGGCGTTGATGAACAGCGCCGGATCCGTGGGAATGGTCGCGATCATGGGTTCGACGATCAGCGGATTCGTGAGGTCCGTGGTGGGGTCGATGAGCGCCAGTCCGTTCCCGCGATCGTCGACGACGGCCCCGCCGAGATTGAGGCCGATGAACTGCGCCAGGCTGGTCGCAGCGAACTCGTTGGGAACGCCGACCTCGTCAGGCAGGCCCTGCACTGCGACGAACGATGTCGCCTGGAGGGGGAGCCCGAGCGCGTCGAGCCCCGTGACCGGGTCGATGACGCGGTAGCTCGCGGTCGTCACGTCGATCGGGTTGACCGCCGGAGGATCGGACACGAGCTGGCGGGCCGCGTCCACCTGGACAGCGACGACCTCCATGTGCCCGACTGCTGCCGCGGGAAGCGCCGTGACCACCACCGGGGGGTACGTCAGCATCTGCCCGGTCGGCACCGTGCTGACGTCGCCACCTCCCAGCGTCAGCGATAGCGGATCGCTGCTGGCCCCCGGAGTCGTCCAGGCGTCCATGCCGAAATCACCGCCGATGTTGGAGGCGCGAACTCCGGGCCTCCCGGTCGTCCCCCTCAGCACGTCGAACAGCTGCATCGCGGGCTGCGCCAGCTCGAGCTCGGCGGCGCTCGTCGTAGAGGGTGCGCGTCCCGGAGTCGGACCGAGCGGCCCCAGGTCGGCGATCGATCGATAGACCGAGAGCGCGTCGGCGGCGGGGTTCTCGTTGCCCGGAATGCCGTCTTCCGTGGTCTTGATCGAGTCGAGGTAGAGCCGTGCGTACCCCTGCTGCAGCTCCTGAAGCTGCGGAACCAGGAGGCTGAACGCACCGCCGAGCGGAAGCACGAACTCGAGATCGATGTTGTCTCCGGTCGGGGGAAGGTACGGCTGGGCCAGCGGATCGAACTTTCCGTGGTCGTTGCCCGCGAAGCCGTCCAGAAGGCTCGCGGTCCCCAGCGTCGTTCCGGACGGAAGATCCGCAAACGAGTTGCAGGGGGCCGGATCGTTCTGGTCGCAGAGCTGTGCGTAGCCCGGAGAATCGCGGTTGACGAGAAGATACGCCGCCGAGCCCTGCTCGATCTTGCCGCCCGTGGGATTGAAGGTGAGGTCGAGGTGCGAGATCGCGTCCGGAACGGGGAAGTTCGTCGTTCCGGAGAACTGGCCGCCGTTGATGGCGATGAAGGTGAAGTCCGTCGCCGATGTGATGCCTCCATTGACCAGCGCGACGCGGCTGCTCGGCGTGCCCGCGAGATCTACCGGGGGATTGCCGAGATAATCGACCCAACCGAGGACGACGACTCCGCTGGGTGGACGCGGCAGGCCAACGGTACCGTTGCCGGGATCCAGATCGAACGTCGGCAGATCGATTCGGTAGTTGACCTGGCCGATCCCGCTGCTCGATGAATCGCCTTCGATCTCGTAGAACGTGAGGTTGAGGGCATCCTTGTCGAGGCCCGCAGCGAGATCTGACAATGCCGGCAGATAGATCTCGATGTACTCCTGATGCGGATTGCCGGGATCGCGACCCACCGGGCCGTCGTTGCCGAGCGGATCCTGGAATACCTCGGTGACGATCGGATGGCCCGGCCCGGAAGCCGCCGCGCTGGGAACCCAGATCATGATTCCGACCGCGGCGGCGATCACGAAGCCCTGGCACGATCGGAGCTGGAACACGCGCTCTCCCTTCGAAGATTCGCCGCACCGAGAAATCGAACGCGGCCGGCGACGGGTCCTTGAGCAAGTTCCGTGCCCAAGCCATGGGTGCGCACAGCGCCGCCCTGCGGCTCGAATTCGCCGCCCACAGCCCCGCTGCCGTTTCGGATCGGTCGTGTGCGCGGGAAATCACGACCTCGCTCGGTCAGAACCCCCACTCACTGCGCCGCGACGCGCGACAGACGCCCGCAGCATCCCGGAGCCTGGCACCCGTCTTGCACCGCCGATGCCATCGAAACCGTATTGCAACAGAAGCAGAGCGAAACCATGCAGCAGGGTGCCCAACGGATGCGAAGGACGATCGTCTCGGTCGTCTGCTCCGCAACGGCGATCTTCACCGCAGCGGGCGCCACGCAGGCGGCCCCCGATGCTCTAGAGGTCGGCCAGGAGGCGCGGGCCGTCGATCTGGTTGCGGAGGTGCGGGACCCGCGGAGGGATTCCGGTGATCGAATCGGAAGGCACGAACTCGCCTCGCGGGATCGCTCACTCACCGACCGCCCAGACTGGGATCGACCCGAGGAGTCACTCTACGTGAACGTCTTCGGACGGCCCCTCACGATTGGCGGCCGGTATACGATGCGCACGATCTACGAGGAGAACCGGCTGCTCGACTTCGACTTCTTCGATACCGACAACAAGGATATCGACGGGGACGGCAACGAGAGCGAACTCGAGGACACTGCACGGGGGAAGTCCCCAGAGGACGACATCGTTCGCCTGAACCAGGGCCTGCAGCTCTTTCTCTTCTACCCATTCACCGAGTCCATCGCGGCCTACGTATCGGCGCGCGGAAGCTGGGCCAACCCGCTGTCCAGCGACGTCGCGTCGAAGCAGGACACCTGGACGATCCAGCGCAACGAGTCATGGCTCTACGGCGATCGGATCTTGGGAACGCCGGTCGGCTTCCAGATCGGACGCCAGCGCATCTACGATGATCGTGAGTGGTGGTGGGATCAGAACCTCGACAGCGCGCGGCTGCACATCGACTCGGAGCGGTTCCACTTCGAGCTCTCGGTGGCGGAGGAGTTCGCCGTAGAGTCGACAGACCAGGACTTCATCGATCCGGAGGAAGACGACATCTTCCGGGTTCTGGGGCACGCGAGCTGGATATGGGCGGACCGGCAGAAGGTCGGCCTCTACGCACTCTACCAAGACGATCATTCCGGTGATGCAGGCTCAATCGGACTCTGCATTCCGGACGCCCCGGTATCGAGCCCCTTCTTCACGGCGGGCTGCGTCGATAGAGATCGAGAGGATCCGAGCGATGCGACGCTCACCTGGTTCGGGGCCTCCGCGGACGGTCGTCTCAAGCTCGCGGGAGTGGGCACCCTGCACTATTGGCTCGATGCGGCGGGAGTCGTCGGAAAGGAGACCTACCTCGACTACGCCGGAGACCCCTCCAGCCGCCGCGTCGCGGCGGTGAGCCACAGCCGGATCGAGGGCTGGGGCCTGAACGCCGGCGCCACCTGGCAGATGCGGTCGATCGGCCGCCCGCGGTTGACCCTGGCCTATGCCTTCGGATCCGGGGGCGCGAGCTCCGAAGAGGCCGATGTATCCTTTCGGCAAACGGGCCTCGAGGACAACAACGGAAGATTCCGGGGCGTGAACGACTTCCGCTACTACGGCGAGCTACTCGATCCCGAGCTCTCGAATCTCCACATCGTGACGGGCGCCCTCGGATTTCCACTGCTGAGGAAGAGCTCGATCGAATTCGTCTATCACTTCTTTCGGCAGGCCGAGGCCGCGCCGTTCCTCCGGTCCGTGGGATTCAAACGCGACCCGGACGGGAGACATGCTTCGATCGGTCACGAGTGGGACGTGATCTTGGGCCTCGAAGAATGGAAGCATCTGGAGATCGAGGCCATCGGCGCAATCTTTCGCGCTGGGAAGGCGTTCTCTCCGACGGAGAACCGCCTTTCGTATCGCGCGATCGCCCAGGTTCGATTCAACTTCTGATGGATGAACGAGGCTGAAGAATTCCGCCATTGCAGCGCGCGGCGGGCACATCAAAGCGAGAGAGGATGATGACGAGATCCACGACTCGACGCGACACATCCCCCGAACCGGTCGATTCCGACGGGCAGCGCCTGCTGATAGTGGAGGACGAAACCTTTCTCCGCCGCTGCCTCGTGCTCTACTTCAGCGCGAGGGGCCTCGACGTGACGGAGGCCGCTTCGCTGCGGGAGGCCAATGCCCGGCTCGATGAGCGGTCCTTCGACGCCGTGGTGTTGGACATCGGCCTTCCGGACGGCAGCGGGCTTTCGCTGGTGCCACGCGCCGATGCCGAGCGTTGCGTCGTGATCAGTGCGGACCCGGACCCGGACGTGCTCGTCGACTGCGGAATTCGACACTACTTCACGAAGCCGCTCGACCTGTCGAACGTGATGGAGGCAGTCGGCAGCGTTGCCACTTTCGAGCACAGCGCGTGAAGCCCGGGGGGCTCCCGGATCAACGCCTGTCTCGGCGTCCCATGGCGATCTCCGCCGCGAGGAGCAGCGCAGCTCCTGCAAGCGCGATCGGCCCCAGTACTTCGCCGCTGCGCATGTACGGCGTCAGCCCCGTTCCGGGCATGACGCTCACTTCGAGCGTTCCGGTGCGATCGGGATCGAGGCGCCCGACGACCCTCCCGGCGGAGTCGATGGCCGCGGTGATTCCGGTATTCGTCGCGCGCAGCACTGGGCGTCGCGTCTCGACTGCCCGAAAGACCGCGGACGCGAAGTGCTGTTCGATCGCACCCGTCGATCCGAACCACGCGTCGTTCGAGATGTTGACGAGAACTTCGGCCCCGTCCCGGACGAGGTCGCGCGCGAGTTGCGAGAAGACGATCTCGAAGCAGATCAAGGGACCAATCGGCACGGCCCCCGCCGCGAGAACCACCGGCCGATCGCCGGCCGTGACCACGAGGCCTGGCCGTGCAAATCGCTCGAAGGGCCACGGCACATACTCCGCAAAGGGGAGCCGATGCACCTTGTCGTGGAACCCGATCGTGTGCCGATCGGGGCCGAGCAGAGCAGCGGAGTTGTAGAGAATCGGAGTCGATCGGCCCGCCAACCGCGGGGTCCCGAAGAGAAGGTACGGCGGAAAACGCCGCCGAACCCGGATCGCGTCCGCGATTCGCGACTCGTTCTCTGGCAGCAGGAAGCTCACCGCGTTCTCGGGCCAGACGACGAGGTCGACCGGATCGGGTGTCTCACTGAGTCGCATCATGCGATCCAATGCGTCTCCGATCCGCGCCACTTCGCCTCGCCAAGCGTTGGGCAGGCTGCCCTGGACGAGGAGCACGCGCAGCCATCCCTTCCGGTGTTCCCGATCTCCCGAAGCGAGGGAAATGCGGCCAGCGTTCCCGGGGTTCGCGGAGGAACCGTCCGGCGGTCCTCCGAGAAGAAGGGACGCCGCGACGCCGAGGGAGATGGACGCCACGGCCAACGCGCCGCCCCGCCGACGGCCGGAGCTTGCGCACAACAGGAGCGCCCCGTTGAGCGCCGCCAACCAGGCGCTGACGAGCAGGGTTCCGCCGACGGACGCGGCTTGGATCAGATCCGGCACCGGCGCCAGCGCGTGGGCGAGAAGCATCCACGGAAGCCCGGTCAGACCGGTCGATCGGGCGAACTCCGCGCCGGCCCAGGCGGCGCCGAGCCGCACCAGAGCCACGGATGCGCGGCCCTTGCTCGGATCGCCGGCGAGCGCCGCCGCCAGTGCGAACGATCCCGCCCCGAATACCTGCCCCACCGAAAGCGCGATCACGACGCCCTGCCACAGGGAAAGCCCGAAATACGCCGTCGATCCGACGGCGGCGGGGACCGCCGTCGCCGCGCACGTGGCCGCGGTTCCCGCGGCCCAGCCCAATGCCGCACGGGCCATGGCGCCGCGGCCGACGCACGCTCGCAGCAGCGGAACCAGGCACACAGCCGCGAGCGGCCAGTACCCCCAGCCGGGCTGGGCCAGGGCGTAGCCGAGGCCGGAGACCACGGCGGCGGCGCAGGCCGGTCGAACCGGAAGTGTCGACAGTTGCGATGTGGTCACGGACGGAACAGTGTAGAAAGACTGAGTGGAGGAGGCTCGTATGAAGGCTCGCGACGATGCTCACCGGAGGGGCGGATCGTGGGCCGTCGTCGTCCTGGCGATCGCCGCCGCATCGGTCATAGCGATCGCGTTCGCCAACAGCACGCGCTTCGTCAGCGAGCCGTTCCCGGGCTTTCTGATCTGGAACAACGGCATTCTCGTCCAATTTCACGGACCCGATTGGTCCGGCGCGATCGCCGACCTTCCCCTGAACGAAGGGCTGCTGGTCTCCGTCAACGGACGGAAGTTCTCGAGCGGCACCGCTCTGCTCGAGCAGACCGCGCGGCTTCCTGTCGGAACCCACGTCGACTACCGGGTCCGGACCGGGTCGGTCGTGCACAGCCACCGCGTACCCACGATGCAGCTCAGCTGGCGACAATGGAGCGCCACCTTCGGGAATTATCTCCTCAACGGAGCGTTCTTCTTTGCCATCGGCTTGATCGCGCGCTTCCTCCGCCCCGACCGCGAGGCGGCGCGCGCACTTTCCCTGGTCGGTGGATCCGTCGGGCTCGTTCTCGTTCTCGCTGTGAGCTCCCTGGCTACCTGCGAGTTCATCTCCCTTTCCCTGATCGCGGAAGCGGCCGCTCCGGCGGCCATCGTACACTTCGCCATGGTGTTTCCGGTCGAGCGGATGGACCGCACCCGACGCCGGATCGTCACGTCGGGGGTCCTGCTCCTGCTGTCCGTAATCGTGACCTTCGAGATCGCGCTCTTCGATTCGAAGCCCGAGGTCGTCGATCGTCTGGCGTTGATTCCCAACGGCCTGATGGCGTTGGCATCGCTGGGAATGATCCTGAGCTATGGCGAGGCGCTGCTCCGCGCCCACACGGCCGAGGAACGCCTTCAGGCCGGGATCGTGTTCTCCGGAGCGGTCATCGCCTTCCTGGTGCCGGCCATCGCCATCATCGCGCTGATCATGCTCGACTGGCCGGTATCGTTCACGTCGATCACGCCGCCGCTCCTGATCTTTCCCCTGACCGTGCTCTACGCGGTGGTTCGCCACGACCTTCTCGGCGCCGAGCGGTTCATTCGGCTCACGGTCGGCTACGGATTCGCTACATCCGTCGTGATCCTGGCATACGCCTCCAGCGTCCTCGTGCTCGATCGGTATATCGACCCGAGGATCTCCGCGAGTCCGGCCACGTCCTTCGCCCTTCTCATCGTCCTCGGCGTGACATTCGATCCCCTCCGGAGACGCGCCCAGGTTGCAGTGGATCGGATGTTCTTCCGTTCGGCGGTGGATGCGGGGCACGTACTCGAGCAGACGAGCGCCGATCTCGCCTCCCTCTCCGACGAGGAGGCCATCGTGCGCCTCGTCGAGGAGCGACTCTGCTCATCGATGTCCCTGCAGTGGGCGACGCTGCCCTTGGAGCAACGCGAGATTCCGGGCGCACAACTCAGCGCGGGCGTCGCGTTCAGGGGTGAGCGGCTGGGCATGCTGGCCTGTGGTCCCAAGCAGTCCGGAGCTCCGTTCTCCACGACCGAGCGAGAGCTCGTCAAGGCGATGGCCGGCCAGGCCGCGCTGGCGCTCCACAACGCCCGCTCCGTCCGGGATCTTCACCGCGCCCAGGAGACCCTGATGCGAACGGAACGGCTCGCCGCCATCGGTGAGTTCGCGGGCTCCGTGGCGCACGGCATCCGAAACCCCCTCGCCGGGATCCGCGCCGCGGCCCAGGTGGCCAGCGAGAGCGTGGGCCCCGGTCCATTGGGAGAGGGGCTCGCCGGGATCCTCTCCGAAGCAGATCGCCTCGAGCACCGCGTGCGCACGCTGCTCGACTTCTCGCGCCCGTTCCAACCGGAACCGGAAACGACTGATATCGGGGATCTCCTGCGCGCCACGCACCGTGCGATCAGCACCCGGGCGGAAGAGCAGGGCGTAGCCGTCGACGTCGAGCTTCCGGACGAGCCCGTTCGGATCAGCACGGACTCGAACTACCTGGAAGAAGTCGTCCTGGAGCTGGCCGGGAACGCCTTGAACGCGATGCCCGCTGGAGGCCGTCTCACGCTGCGAGCCGATCGCGCGGATTCGGGAGGAGCCTCGATCACCGTCATCGACACGGGCACCGGAGTCCCACCCGGGGTGCGCGACCGCATCTTCGAGCTGTTCTTCACGACGAGGAGTGACGGGACCGGGATGGGGCTCGCGATGGTGAAGAAGAACGTCGAGCAACTAGGCGGAAGCGTGCAGATCGTCCGGTCGGGAAGTGACGGAAGCGCTTTCCGGATCGAGCTCGGGCCATCGCGTTGAAGGCCTGCGTGGTCAGGGCGTGGGAATCAGCTCGCCCAGATGTTCCTCGATGACCGCGGCGTCGACCTTGTCGATGCGCCCATCGCCGTTGAGATCGAACGTCGGGTCGAAGCCCGCGTCGCTCACCTCCAGGCGATCGAGAGCTGCGATGGCCTCGAGATCGAGCGGGTCGACGATCCCCGAGTCATCGACGTCCGGATCCGGGAGGAAGATGTCGATCCGACACAAGCCGCCGCCTCCCTCGACGGCCACGAAATCTTCGTTCGCGTCGTCGAAGCGCGCGCCGGAGTCGTCCACCACGATCGCGGCGCCGTGGGAATCGGAAATCAGCAGGGTCTCGCGGGTCGGATCCCCGTCGAAGTCCGGCGAGATGATCCGGACGGTGCCGCCGGTTCGAAGCGTGACGCTGACCTCTTCCGTGAGGTCGGCGATGTTGCCGAGTTGGTCCACGGGAACGACGCGCAGCGTCGTCTGGGTCTCCGAGCCATCATCCGGGACGATGCTTCGGGCGAGGACTTCGTAGGCCACCGGGCTCCCCGACACGCCGAAGCCGATCCGAAGCGGACGCGACGGCATGGTGCGAAACGCAGCGGGGTCCGGGCGCTGCACCAGAGCGAAGCGGCGGAATGCGCCGGACCCGATTCGGGCGACGTCGACGCTGGCCTCGCTGCCATCGGCACGAATCGTGAAAGCCTCTCCGTAGGCTTCGCTCGGGTCGGGAGTGAAGTGACTGCCGATCTCGACACCCACCAGATCGTCCGCGCTGGTGGGCGTCGGCGGCCCCAGCGGCCCGCCCTGGAGGACGCGGTTCGGCTCGGTTCGTGGCAGCATCGGCAGCTTGGTCATGATCGCCGGACCGTCGGGGATCTTTCCCTCGAAGAACGACGGGTCGTACGGCCCGGCCCAGGTCGCCGCGGTCAGGACGACGCGCAGCCGCGCACCTGCCGGCCCACCCGCCTCGATCGCGAGAACTCCCGAAGCCTGGCCTCCGCTCGCGATCGCGAAGCGCCGCGCGACCGGTTCGAGCTCGGCCTCTTCGATCGCGACATCCAACGGGTCTCCGTCGAGAAGCGTGACGCCGATGAAACCGTCTCCGTCGAGATCGGCGAAGGCCATGACGAGGACCGGAAGACCTTCGACGTACGGGGGAACGACGGCATTTCCGTAGGGACCGGGGGCCTTGCCATCGGATGCGACCACGACGAACGCGATCGGTGTGCCGCGGCCGAAGGGCTCGGCGACTCCTTCCGGGATCGCCTGCTCCCCGAACAGGGGGCTCGGATCGGGGATGCCCCCGACGAAATCCGTGATGCCGGTGCGCAACACCAGATCGACATCACCGACGATGTTCGCGACCGTGATGTCGTCGTCGGTGCCGAACTCCCCGTCGGGCCCCGGCTCGATCCTGGGCGTCTCGGGCGCCAGCTCGACGATGCGCTGTTCCACCAGATCGAAGGCGTCGCCGTCAAACACGGGGTCTTCGAGGGCAAGCGATACGTACCGGAAGCAGTTTCCTCCCAGCAGCGCACAGGCCGCGATGGCGAGCGCAGCCGTCATGCGTCTCATGCCGGTTCGAGGGCGGGTCATTGGCCGGCTCCGCCCACCGAGAACGGCACCGGGTTCGAGAGGATCGGAGCCGTGGCATCGATGACGAACAGCTGCGCTTCGGCGGGCCCGGAGGGAAACGAGACCGGCAGCAATACCTCGATCCGGTCGCGCGCGAGCAGCAGGACTTCCGCGCCCGGAGCCGGGGCCCCCTGGCCCAACAGCGCCACGGCCTCGGCGGCATCGAGGCCATCGGCGATCTCCGGTGCGCTTCCAATGAACGCGGCCCCGGACAGGTCATAGCGGACGTAGCCCGATCCAGTCGTCGTCTCGCGCAACAAGATCTGAAGCGGGAACGCCTGCTGCACGAGGTCCTGGGCGGGGAAGACGCCCTCGATGCGGACGAGCCGCGCGCTGACGCCGACCTCCGCCCGGGCGCCGCTAAGGACGAGGACGGGATCGGTGCTGACGCCAGCGCCGATCGACGGGACCAGCAGCAGAAGCGCGGCGATCAGGGGTGCCAGCGCGGTGCGCGCGAATCGGGGTCTCACGATCCTCCCTCCAGAGCTCCCTGCGAACGCGGCGTTCCCCGCACCGGGTCGCAGCCACTCGAGATGATGCAATTTCAGTGCCCCTCATCTCCTCGGCCCGGCCGGGCGGCCCGACGAAGTCTTCCGGATGCGCCCCGAGAATAAGTGGGATTTTTGCCCACGTCAATCAGAATCTGGACGCGGGCCTCGCAAATCGAATTTCTCCAGCCGGTACCGCAGGGTGTCACGCGAAACGCCCAGGAGTCGCGCAGCCTGGCTGCGATTCCCCTTGGCCCGCTCCATGGCGGATTCGATCAGACCCCGCTCGACCTCCAGCAGATCGACTCCCCCCTCGGGGAGAGTGAAATGCCCCGATTCCGGCGCCTCGCTGGGTGTTTTGAGAAGGGTCCTGAAGACCTCGGCACCGAGGCCCTCTCCGGACCCGAGCAGGCAGGCGCGCTCGATCACGTTGCGCAGCTCGCGCACGTTGCCGCGCCACGGGTAGCGGACGAGCTCCTCCTCGGCGCCCGCCGACAGCATCCGGTTGCCGTAGAGATCGCTGAAGTGGTGGCAGAAGTGCCGGGCGAGCAGGCGAATGTCCTCGACCCGCTCGCGAAGCGGCGGAATCTCGAACGAAAGCACCCGCAGTCGATGCAGCAGATCCTCGCGGAAGCTGCCCTCCTCGACGGCCTCGTCGAGGTCGCGGTTCGTCGCGGCGATCACGTGGACGTTCGTCGCACGATCGCGAGTCGATCCGAGCCGGCGAATCCGCTTCTCCTCGATGACCTTGAGAAACTTCGCCTGCAGGTCGAACTGCACGTGCCCGATCTCGTCGAGAAAGATCGTACCTCCCTCGGCCGCCTCGAAGAGCCCCGTCCGGGCGGTCTTCGCGTCGGTGAAGGTCCCGCGTTCGTGGCCGAAGAGCTCCGACTCGACCAGCGCGGCGGGCATCGCGGTGCAGTTCACCTCGATGAACGGACCGGGGCCGAGGATCTCGTGAATCGCTCGAGCCACGACAGCCTTCCCCGTGCCGGTCTCCCCGGTGAGAAGGATCGCCGGACGCATTCCCGGCTCCAGACCGGCCTGTCGAAGACGCTCGACCTGCTCGAAGATCTGCAACAGACGCGGATCACGACCGATCACGCCTTCCGGCGCCGCACGCTCCCGCTCGCGGTGGTAGGCGAGCTCGCGGTCGCGTCGCTGACGTGCGAGCACCCGCTCGACGAGCAGGCGCAGCTCGTCGAGCTCGAGGGGCTTCTGGACGTAGTCCGCGGCGCCCCGGCGCATGGCTTCGACCGCGTCTGCGACGGATCCATACGCCGTCATCATCACGACCGGGAGCGATGCGTCGAGGGCAACCAGCTCTCCGAGCAGATCGAGACCCGAACCGTCCGGCAGTCGCAGATCCAACAACACCAGGTCGGGGGTTTCTCGCTGCACCCGAGCGAGCGCGTCCGCGCAGGTGGCACTCGCCTCGACGTCGTACCCACTGCGCTCGAGGGCCTGCTCGAGCTGCTTGCTGAGAAACGCCTCGTCTTCGACGATCAGGATCGACGACATCGCCCGCCGAGCGTAGCAATACCGGCCCGCGAATCCGCGGTGGAGCCGTCGCCCCGCGGCCCGACTGCCGGGGTGCCGCCCAACGGCGACCTGCCTGGATCGGCCCATGCGCGCGCGGCGCCGTCGGGGGCCGAGACGTTCAGCGCGAACGGCTCGGGATTTCCTCGGGATTCACCAGCGCGCAGGCGGCCGGATCGAGGCGGTAGCCGTAGCCGTGGACGGTTCGGACCAGGCCGCGGCTCTCGGCGCGCTCACCGAGGGCAGACCGAAGGGCGCCCACGGCGCGCGTGAGGGACGACGGCGTCACGTGGAGATCGGGCCAGAGGCGCTCGGTGAGTGCCTCGTGCGAGAGAGGAGCGGGGTGATTCTGCGCCAGCACGATCAGCAGCGCGAGGGGCTTCGGCTCGATCGAAACCGGCTCGTGGCCACGGCGCAGCTCCCGGCGCGCTGCGTCCAGACGGTATGGACCGAGTTCCCAGACCATGTTCCGGGATACGGAGCCGGGGCGGCTGCGGTTACCGCGAGATCGATCGGGAGCGCAGCGGTCCAGTCGTCGGCGCTTCGCGGCGGCGGATGGCCCAGATCCCCGTGGTGACTGCGAATACTCCCAGTGAAGCGACCGAGACCCAGCGCCCCGCCAGGTAGGCCGCGGGTCGGTATTCGAGCCGCAGCCGGTGGTGCCCGGCCGCGAGGGGGACGGCGCGGAGGGTGTAGTCGGCGCGCTGGACCACGTAGTCGCGCTGGTCGCTCCCGGGCAGCGCCTCGGCACGCCAGCCGGAAGCGAAGGCGTCCGTGATCAGCAGGATCGCAGCCTCCGGCAGCTCTGCGGCGAGCGAGACGTGGTCGGTCGACGCGTCGAGCACGCGCACGCGCCCCATCGGCCGTCCAGCGCTCGGAGCCGGGAGAGGCGCTTCCTCGAGGATCACCTGGCGGCGTGGGTCGAATCCGGGCGCGAACAGGCGCCGCAGGATCTCCCGCTCGTCGCGCACCACCCGGTACTCGCGCAGCAGCAGGAAGCGCGGCAGTGGGTTCCCGACCTGCGACACGTCCGGCGCGTCGAGGGCACCAGAAACGACCCTTCCGACCCGCAGCAGCGGAAGCAGCGGGTGCATCACCGCCGGCGGCCAACCCACGATGTTGTCCATCCGGCTCGCGTCGATCCGGCCCTGGCTGCGGGCGATGAATTCGTCGTAGCGGCGCAGGTGCACCGAGTCGTAGCCCCACAGGTCGTAGCCGCCGACCTCGGCGCCGAAGTTGCGCGCCAGGCCGACGAAGAAGACGCGCTCCTCGCCCGCATCCCGGTAGATCTGCTGGAGCGCCGGCGACGCGCTCAGGAAGGATACGCCGGTGCGCCTGAAGTCGGAGTGGGCGAAGCCGACGAGCTCCGCGACGCCGATCGCCGCGACGAGCCAGAGACACGGGCGCCAGCGCCGCGCCGCCAGGAGCGCAGCCGCGACCGCCGCCGCGACCAGCCCGGAACGCACCAGGCCCGGCCGCGCCGCCACGGCCCAGTCCATCTGCCTCGACCCCTGCGCTGCGAACGCGGGATCGGAGGATCCGGCCAGGGACCCCAGCCCGGCCGCCCCGCTCAGGCACACCAGCGCCAACCCGACGGCCACGTATGCGGCCCGGCGGACGGTATTCGGATCGCGCTGCAGGCGATCGAATCCGATGGCGGCGAGCAGCGCCGCGAACAGCAGGGCGTCGAACAAGAACTTGGACGGCGAGCGCAGCAGGCTGAAGCCCGGTACGACGAAGTAGGGAAGCGCGTAGAGATAGGCGTGCCGTCCCAGCGCCAGGATCACGAGTGCAACGGTCAGCCAGAGCGCCGTGCGGCGCAGCGCGTGGTCACCCCAGACAGCGCCGTACAGCACCAATACGAGTGACGTGATGCCCGTGAAGGCCGTGGCATCCCAGTAGAACGTTCGGCCCCAGAAGGGATCGATGCCCCCGAACAAGCGCGGCGACAGCAGCGTGAGCAGGTGCTCCGGCGGAAGCGAGAAGTTCGTCGCCGCCTCGTAGGACAACCCGCCTGCGCGCGTCGCTTCGCTCGCGGCGGCGAGCCCGGTCCAGAGTTGGACCGCGCTCAGCAAGAGAGGGGCGAAGGCGATGGCCGCGAAGGCGCGGAGCTTGTTCGCGCGCTGCTCGCCTCGCCACCAGCGAGGCGCCGTGTACAGCCCGGCGGCGAGGGCCGCCATCATCACCGTAGGCGGGTGCCCGGCCAGGATCATCACCGTCGCCGCGGAGATCCCGACGAGGGTCCATCCCAGGGACGGGCGCACGAGGATGCGGTCGCAGGTCAGCAGCAGCAGCGGAGCCCAGGCCACGACGTCGAGCACGCTGAGCTGTCCCGCCACCACCCGGTGGAAGCTCGGCGCCGCGAGCATGAGCATGGCGGCGGCGTAGAAGGCCGCCAGGGGGTGCAGACCGCGGGCGCGAATCCAGGCGTAGCCCGTGCCGCCCAGCAGGACCAGGTGGAGGGCGAACTCCCAATTCATGGCCTGCGCCGTGGGAAGCCACAGGTACAGCACGTTCGGCGGGTAGAGCAGCCCCATCTGGAAGGTGCCGAGATACGGCGCGCCGCTGAAGCTGTGCGGATTCCAGAGTGGGAGATTGCCGTGGCGCAGCTCGCCGAAGCCGAAGCTGCGCAGGGGATGGAAGAACTTGACGCCGTCCCCACTCCAGTGCGAGGCGATGAATCCCTCGGGCGTCCACAGCAGATCGCCGAAGAGGAAGACCACGATGGCGGCCAGGACCGCAGTCGCCCACGCGCAGCGCATCGCCTCCCGGTAGCCGCTCCGCGGTTCCATGGGACGAGAATCTACTGCTCGCCAGTCTGACGTGGTAGGTCGAGGTCTCGTCGGCCCGGGCTGGAATTGCAGCAGCGCCGCCGACGCGACCCGTGCGCGCATGTCAGAATGTGTATTGCAATCCCACGAACCAGATCGGGTCCTCCTGCTGGAAGCCATGGAGCCAGCCCGAGGTCGCTGGGATCTGGACGGAGGTCCGCAATGTCGGCCCGCTCCGCGCCCCGGGCCACGGCAGGCGTGCGCTCAACGAGGGCGTCAGGTAGAGGATCGATCCGCCGCTGTCGTCGTAATGATCTCCGCGAAACTCGTCGAAGTCTGCGTAGCGGAAGTTCAACTGGAAACCGACGGTGAATGGATTGAGATCCGCCACTCCGAATGCGTGTCCCAGTGGAACCACGACGGCGGTATTTGCCAGGAACACATCGCCGTATTCGTAATCGAGACTGCCTTCCGTATCGACGCGGTAGGACACGCTCGTATAGAGAGAGCCCCACTCGAAGCGGTGTACGCCCCCCAGGCCGAAGCCGAAGTCCCACGAGCCGGTGCCGAGCTGAAGGTGCGGATCCTTCACGCCGTCGACCCGTTGGCTGCTGGCGCCCGTCGGAAACTTCAGCAACGCGCGCCCCTCGAACCACGTCGACGGGAGGACGTCGCGATTCCGCCAGAGGACGACGCTGGATTGCAGGATGAGATCACCGAGACCGGAGAGATGGGAGGTGCTCTTGTCGTTTCCTTTCACCTCGGTGATCTCGTTCGATACCCACGGTACATCGAGAGTCACCGTTACGCGGTCGATTGGAGTCCAGCTCAGGTAGAGGTCGAGGCGGCGCCCCTTGTTCCGCTCCTCCTCGTCGTGCTGCTCTTCTCCGTCGCCTTCCTGCCCTTCTTCATGTGGCAGGACACCGCTCTTCTTCTCCCACCCGCGACCTTCGAGATAGACGGAGAAGGTTCCCTCCTCTTGTGCGGTGGTCCCCTGGGTGGAAAACAGGGGATCTCCCGCGAAACACACGGAGCACGCCGCAGCACGGCGTACCGCGACGACGGCAGACAGCGCGATCAGCGCTCCCAACACGAGCACATGCGTCGATCGAGACATGATGAATCCCTCACGGAATACAGAAACGCGAACAGCGGCCGCACGGAACCGAAGTCCCGAACGCCCGACTCATCCCGGGAACGCGTCGGAGACGCGCTCGCCGTGTGGCGGTGTCGTCAGAGCTGGATGGGAACCGGATCTCGAAGCGAGGTCGGGATGCTCGGCAGACGCAGGTCGCGCAGCCCTTCGGCGCGGACGATCTCGGTGGCGTCGGGAAGTATTGCCTGGGAGGGCAGGGCCGGCCCGAGGCGTTTCGCGGCGACGCTGGCGCCGGTCCGATCGCCGCACCCGCACGGACACGGGGCCGTCAACTGCTCGCCGGTCTGCGGCGCTTCCCGGGCCGTGGTGTGGGAGCCGTGGCTCGGCTCGCCGCGGTGATCGTGGTGCTCCGCGGGGAAGTGCGCTTGCGCGACAGACGCTGCGGGAGACGAACCCGGCCTCGCATCGAGGACCGCTGCACAGGGAACACTGGCCACCGTGAGGTAGGCGGCGAGAGTCATCCAATTGACGGTGATGGGCAGCACGATCACGATTCCCGAAGCACCAATAGACGGTATTCCGGGCGCGCGCAAGAGATTCCCGAATTCGTCAGGAATCGACCGTTCCGTTCGGCCTCGCCGGCCGGCCCATCCTGCGCTCAGCGCATCCGCTCGAAGATCACCACGCGCGGCACCCGCCTGGGCGCGGTTCGGAAGCGGTGGACGTCCGGCGACTCGCGGTTCTCGAAGGGCGTGTCCGGCGCGTCGATGCGCCGAGCGCGATAGCCGCCCGCCTCCACGATCCCCTTCAGCTCGTCACGGATCCTGCGATCGACGTCGTTGTTCACGAAGTGCCGGACGACGATCCAGTTGGCCGTCCGGGCGGGCGCCAGGTTCTCGCCCGTCAGTCCTCCCACGATCCGAAGGTTCGTGTAGAACTTGAGCGGCATGTCGCCGTAGCTGATCGCGACCACGTCGGCAGGGTCCGCGTGCTCGTCGAGGAAACGGACGATGCCCTCGATCGGTCCCTGGTACTCGCCGCGCAGCTCGACGAGGTGGAGGAACAGCGTACCGGTCGCGGCCCACGAGATCACCACTGCGGCCGCCAGCACCACCGATCGACGCATCAGGCTCCCGACGAGCAGGCCCGTCAGCAGGAACGCCGGCGCGAACAGCGGCGCGAGGTAGCGATAGAAGAGCAGCGGGCTCAGGAGCGACAGCAGCGCCACGGACACCGCTGCATACAGGACGAGCAGCCACACGTTGCGGCGGGTCTCCGGAGTCACGTCGAACGGCGGCTCGCCGCTCCGGTGGCGCCATAGCACGAGCACCGGAACGATCAGCAGAAAGCGCGGGTCGAAGATCCACCGGAAGATCAACGCCCAGTAGTCGAGGTTGAAGGACGCGAACTTCGCGACGTCGACGACGCTGGCCGCGTAGCTCTCGCCGGCGGGGCGTACGTCCGAGAACCACACGATCCAGGGCAGGTCGAGCAGAGCGGTCCAGAAGACGACCGCGACCACCGGGCGGAGCCGCGCGCGTTCGAAGAGCAGGGCATGAACGACGAGTGAGGCGAGCAGGGTGGCGCAGTAGACGTAGTGGGCGTGAAAGAGCCCCACCGCCGCGGCGAAGAGCCACCACGCTGGGGCCCGAGCTGCGGGACGCAGCCGCGAGTAGGCGTGGAGACCGAGCAGACTCAGGAAGCCGGCGGCGGCGTAGTAGCGGCACTGCCGGCTCAGGATGAGGAACGGCACCGACAGCGCCAACATGCAGGCGCCGGCCACCGCCGCCCGCCGATCTCGCCACAGCGTGAGTCCCGCGAAGTAGGCGAGCACCACGCTGGCGACGCCCAGCAGCGCGAAGGGCAGTCGCGCTGCGGTGGTGGTCTCTCCCAGCGCGAAGAGAGAGGCGGCGGTCAGGTAGAAGGACCCCCAGGTGTGCCACTTCCAGAGATGGCCCTCGCCGTACTCACGGCCCTGCTCCTGAGAGAAGAAGTTCTTGCCGTCGGTTCCGCGCGGAACGCCGTCGGTGAGGATCGTACGCGCCACGACGGCGGTCTGCGCCTCGTCCTGCCAGAGGTAGGACTCGCCGAGGTTGGGCAGCAGCAGCGCGGCGGCGAGCGCCGCCAGGACGCTGCCAGCGATCCAGTCCGAGCGTCCCCGCTGCATCGCCGTCGGATCTCCCAGCCCTCTCGAGGCCCCGCGCGGAGTGTAACGCTGGGGGCCCGGGCCACACGCACTAGAATCCCACTCTATGTCGAATCCGGACAGCGGCCGCGGGCCCTCCGCGCGTGCGGTACTGCTGGCGTGCGGGGCGTTGCTCGCGGTGGGCGCCGTGCTGCGCGCGGTCCCCTGCGGCAACGACTTCTGGATGGACGAAATCTGGACCTACGTCCTGGTCCGGGATCTGGAATCCGCGACCGGCGTATTCACCGAGCTGCACCACTCGAACAGCCATCACCTCAACACACTGTTCTTCTACTGGCTGGGAGATCGCGAGAGCTGGGCGATCTACCGCGTGCCATCGCTGCTGTGCGGCGTGGGAACGGTGGTGGTAGCCATCGCCCTGGCGTGGCGGCGCAGCCGCACCCAGGCGTGGATCGCCGCAGTGCTCTTCAGCTTCTGCTTCGCGCTGATCCAGTTCTCGTCGGAGGCACGCGGCTACGCGCCGGGCGTGTTCTTCTGCCTGTTGGCGTTGCTCTGTCTGGAGGCGGACTTCGCGAGCCCGAGGAGATGGCGGCCGCCCGCCTTCGGCGTGTGCGTCGTGCTGGCCTTCCTGTCCCAGCTCACGAGCCTCTTCTTCTTCGCTGGCGCTGGCTTGTAGGCCACGGAGTTGATCCTGACCCT